>NZ_VOSR01000877.1:0-1014 GCF_007997345.1 Mitsuaria sp. TWR114 | reverse complement strand
ATCGACGCGCCGGCCGCCGCGAGCGCTTCGTCGCGACGATGGCCGCGCTCTGGCGCTGACGCGGGCGGGCCCCCCGTTTCCACAGGGTTCCGGGCCGGCACGCCGGCTGCTAGGCTGTTTCCGTTCGGCAACTTCGTCGGGAGCAGCCATGCGGACCCTGCGCAACTTCACCATCCGGACGCGCCTCATGGCGCTGGGACTCCTGTCGGTCCTCGCGATGCTGCTGATCGGCGGCGACGGGCTCTGGGCGATGGCCCGCACCAAGCAGGACTTCCAGCATTACGTGCGGCAGGACGTCGAGTCGCTGGTGCAGCTCTCGGAAGTGCGTGCCGGTGTCGGCAACCTGCGCCGCTACGAGAAGGACATGCTGATCAACATCGGCGACGACGCCGCGGTGAAGCGTTATCACGAGGAGTGGCGCAAGACCTTCGAGGGCGTCCTGCGCAGCCTGGACGTGATCGCGGGGCTGGAGATCCTGCCCGAGATCAAGGCGATGCCGCCGGCGATGAAGGCCTCGCTGGGCAACTACCGGAACGGCCTGGACGGCATCGTGGCGCGCATCCTGAAGCAGGAGTTCGTCGACTCGGCCGAGGCCAACCGGCAGACGGAGCCGATCAAGGGGCCGGTCCGGGAGATGGACAAGCAGCTCGGCGAGATGACGCAGGCCATCATGGCGCGCGGCAACCAGGAGGTGCAGCGCATCGACGGCGAGGAGACCCGCGTGCGCATGGCGCTGGGCGGCGTGATGCTGCTGGGCGTGGTGGTCATCGGCACCTTCACCTTCTTCAACATCGCGTCCATCCTGATGCCGCTGGCGCAGGCGGTGAGCTCCACCGAGCGCATCGCCCGCCAGGACCTGAGCGAGCGCGTGGACGTGCACGGCACCGACGAGACCGCCGCGATGATGCGCGGCGTGCAGGGCATGCAGCACTCGATCCGCCACGTGGTGAGCGGGGTGCGCAGCGCCACGGACAGCATCGCGACGGCGTCGCGCGAGGTCGCGGCCGGCGCGCA
>NZ_VOSR01000876.1:0-1689 GCF_007997345.1 Mitsuaria sp. TWR114 | reverse complement strand
GCTGCGCTGCGCCAGCGCGACGCGGGCGCGCACCATGTCCAGCTCCTCGCCCGCCTGCGTCGCCTCCAGGCGCAGGCTGCGCAGGCGGTCGCTCAGCGTGTCCTGCCTGTCCCCGGCCTGCCGACGCTGCAGCTGGCGCTCGGTCGCCAGGCTGCCGGCGCGCGTCTGGATCGCGCGGAGGTTGAGCGCGGTCATGTCGCTGCCGTCCACCCGGCGCTCGCTGCGCACCCGCAGCAGCGGCTGGCCTTGGCGCACCTCGTCGTCCTCGCCGACGAGCACGGCCTCGACCTGCCCGCCAGCGGCGAGGACACCTGCAGCAGCCCGCCCACCGGCATCAGCAGTCCCGGCACGCGGGCCTTGCGCGAGACCTGGCCGATCAGCGCGAAAGCGATCAGCGCGGTCGCCAGCAGCACCGCCACCGCGGCCACCACCTGGAAGGCCGGCCGCTGCGCGACGCGGATGGTGCCCATCCATGGCGCCTGCTGGAACTCCTGGACCGCCGCTCGAAACATGTGCCGCTCCTTCGCCGATGACGCCGCCGGTGCGGCCATGGGAAGGATTCTTTGATGGCCGCGGGCCTCGGCCGTGACGGTGACGGGGTGGCTCCGAATGAGGATTGATTTCGCCGCGGCGGCATGCACGGCGAACAGGACGGGCCTTCGGCTGACTCGCGTTGATCAGCCCACTGCCGGATGCAGGTGTATCGATGCTTCGATCTGTCGGTCGGCCCTGGCGAAGTGCTCCCGCATTTGCAGCAGTCTCCACAAGCTGTGGAAGGGGAGGCCGGGCGCATGCGGCTGCACGGCGTGATCGAAATCGGCGCGCGATGTGGCGTGAGGCCCACGATGGCGGGGTCACCTGTCTACACTGGCGCCCCGTTCCCGGACTCCCCATGCAAGCGCTCCTCGACGTCATCGCCACGCTGCCCCGGCCCAGCGGCCCCGGCCGCTTCTTCCACGGTCGCGGCGGCCTGTTTCCCGGCTGCGAGCAGTGGGTCCTCGATGCCTATCCGCCGGTCTGGGTGCTGACCAGCTTCGCGCCGGTGAACGACGAGGACCTGGCCCGAATCGGCGCGGCGCTGGCCGCGCGGTGGGCCGAGGTGGCGCCGGGCGAGCCGCTGAACTGGATGTTCCAGCACCGCGACGAGCACCGTCCCACCAACCGCCTGATGGCCGGCGCCATCCCCGACGAGCATGTGGTCGAGGAGGACGGCGCGCGCTTTGTGGTCCACCTGGCGCAAGGACAGAACCACGGCTTTTTCCTCGACATGGCCGAAGGCCGCCGCTGGGTGCGGCGCTGGGCGGCGGCGCATCCGGGCGGGCGGGTGCTCAACCTGTTCGCCTACACCTGCGCCTTCTCGGTCGTCGCGCTGCAGGCCGGCGCCGCGGCCGTGGCGAACTACGACATGGCCCGCAGCGCGTTGCTCTGGTCGTTCTGGCCGGTGAGCACGATGACCTTGGTGCCGGGCTCCAGCTCGATCAGCTTCTCGAGCAGGCGGAAGCCCTCGGAGGTCGAGTCCTGGTCCGGCGGCAGGCCCAGGTCCATCGTGACCACCGGCGGCTTGTGGCGGCGGAACTGCAGCACGGCGCTGGCGACGTCGTCGGCCGTGACCGACTCGAAGCGGTCCATCGACCACTTGAGCTGCTTCTGCAGCGCGAGGTCGTCCTCGACGATGAGCAGCGAAGGGGG
>NZ_VOSR01000875.1:0-756 GCF_007997345.1 Mitsuaria sp. TWR114 | reverse complement strand
CGCCGAGGTCGCGCCGCCCAGGGGGGTCGGCGGTGCCGGGATCGGCATGGGCTTCGGCATCGGCGCCGGCGTGACCGGGCGCGCCAGGTCCGGCGCCCGGCGGATCACGGTGGCGCCGCTGTCGTCGCCGGCCTCGTTCTGCACTTCCAGCAGGTAGCCGCCGATGCGGACCTGGTCCAGATGGCGCAATGGCACGGCCTGACCCTGGGCGACCGGCTGCCCGGCGACGGTGATCGGATTGGCGCTGCCGACGTTGCGGATCACGAAACCGCCGGCGTCGGCGCTGATCTCGGCCTGCTGGCGGGAGATGTGGCGCTCCGGGTCGGGCAGCGCCATGGTGTTGTGGTCGGCGCGACCGATGGTTCCCCCGGTGGCGTCGAAGCGCGCGGTGATGGGCTGCGTCAGGGGCAGGTCGTTGAGCGACACCGCGCGCAGGGTGAGGGTCATGATGCTGCCTTTGGGACCTCGAGAGACTGGCATGGGATGTTTGCGTGACAAAGGTCCTGCTTCAATGAACGAAAGTCACCTGCGGGGGGCTTGTCGCTGTTTCATACTCCACCCCGCTCGAATCCCGACGTGATGCCGATGTCGACCACTTTCCGTCCCGACGCCCCGACCGCCTCCCCCTCGATTGCCGCCGCGCTGCGAGGTGGTGCGCCATCCGCCCTGTCGGCCGTCTCGGTGCTGCTGCTGAGCCTGGCCCTGGCGGCCTGCCAGACGCCCGCCCCCGCGCCGCCGCCGCCCGAACCGGTGGTG
>NZ_VOSR01000874.1:0-2257 GCF_007997345.1 Mitsuaria sp. TWR114 | reverse complement strand
GAGCGCTGGTTCGAGCCCATGGAGCCTGCCGCCGTGGAACTGCCCATCTGGCCGCGCCTGCTGCTGGGCCTGGCGGGCGTGGCGACCGGCTCAAAGGCGCGCGCCCGTGGTTCGTCGAGGCGCACCAGTTCCGCATCGACACCGCCGGCGGCATCGGCCGCCCGACGCCCGAAGGCGCGCACCGCGACGGCGTGGACCTGGTGGCCGTCTTCATGCTGGCCCGCCATGGCATCAAGGGGGGTGAGTCGCGCGTCTTCGAGGCCGACGGTCCGCGCGGCCAGCGCTTCACGATGATGGAGCCCTGGACGCTGCTGCTGCTCGACGACGAGCGCGTGATCCACGAGACCACCCCCATCCAGCCGATGGAGCCCACCCATCCGGGCCACCGCGATACCCTGGTGGTGACCCTGCGCGCCGACGCCTTCATGGGCCGTTGAGCCACCCACTCCCTTCTTTTTGCTAGCCCGCCGGCGCCCGGTGCCCTGCATCGCGCGCCGGCTTTCGTTCGTCCGCGAAAAGCCGCGCATCGCCGATGGCACCTGGCTTCGCGGAGGGTGGCGCGCCCGACGCCAAACCAATCGACGCCGCGATTTGCTGGAATACCTACTCAAATTAACTAGCAAACATTAGTAGTTTCTCAACGCGTCAATAACATATTCAGGCACCCCACCCATTCGGGTGATTGGCCTCAACAAAATCAGCAGAATCAAGGCAGCAGAATCCCTTGAATTGATCAATCGATGATCGGTTCAGCCGCCGCCGAAAGACATTGACGAATCGACATCCGGAGCCTTCTCTCGCTTCCTAAACTGACCTGGCGAATTGAGATTTTCGCCGTGACCCAGCAGTCCGCCGGGCCAGTTTCCAGGGAGTTTCCATGCGGTCGATCAATCACCACTGGCTGCGGCCAATACTGGCCTTTGGCATCGGCGGCGCCATTCAAATGGGCGCCCTGGCGGAAACCCCGCCGGATTGCACGACCACCATCGATGCCCAAACGCTGGTTACGCTGAGCGCCGCCGTCGACAGCGCCTTGTGCCGGGATACCCGCACCGCCACGGCCTGGGTTTCCATCAAGGCGCAGAAAATCCAGCTGGCCGCAGCCAAGGCGGCTTATCTCCCGACGGTCAATGCCTCGCTGACGGCGCAAAGCAATACCAGCCAGAACGCCCAGTCGCCGGGCGGCAACCAGCGCGTCACCGGCTACAGCAGTTATCTCGGTCTGAGCTGGCGACTCTTCGACTTCGGCGAGCGCGCCGCCCGCGAGGAAATGGCCGAACGCCTGCTGACCGCGGCCACGAGCACCTACGACGACGCCGTGCGCCGGACCGTCTCCGACACCATCCAGGCCTATTTCTCCGCCCTGCAGGCGAGCGCCACGCTGGGCGCGCGCCAGCAGTCGGTGGCGCTGGCGCAGCGCACCCGTGACGCCGCCCGCGACCGGGAGCAGAAGGGCGCCGCCAGTCGCGCCGACACCCTGCAGGCCGAGGCCTCGCTGGCCCGCGCACGCTTGAACCTGCAGCGCGCCAAGGCGGAGCTGGACAAGGCCACCGCGGTGCTGGTCCAGACCATGGGCGTGCCGGCCGGCACGGCGCTGCGCCTCCCGGACAAGAGCCCGACCCCGTCGCGCGCCGATTTGCCCGACCTGGGCCAGCTGCTGGATGAGGCCAGGGCCCACCACCCGGCCATCCTCGCCGCCCGCTATCAGCGCGACGCGAGCCAGGCCGGCGTCGCCGCCGCCCGGGCGGCCGGGCGCCCCACCATCGACTTCACCGCGGCCAACTACCGCAATGGTTATCCGAACCAGAGCGTCCAGGCCTCGCGCTCGAGCACCTTCACCGTCGGCGCCACGATCACGATTCCGCTGTTCGATGGTGATTCCCGTCGCAACAAGATCCAGGAAGCCCAGGCGCAGGCGGAGAAATCCGAACTGCAGGTGACGGACACCGAAAACCGCGTCCTGCTGGAGCTGGTCAAGACCCACGCGGAATTGGCGGCCTCGCTGGACAACATCGACGCCGCGAATCAATTGCTCCAGGCCGCGCAATCGGCCATGGATTCCGCGACGAATCGATATGAACGCGGCGTCTCGGACATCCTGGAACTGATTTCCGCCCAAGGCACCCTGGTCGACGCGCTCGATGCACGAGCCCAGTGCGAATACCAGTGGAACGCGGCCCGGCTGAAATTGATGTCGGACCTCGGCGAAATGAATAGAGACAGCATCGCCGCGCTCGACGGCCCGCTGCCCACCCCC
>NZ_VOSR01000873.1:0-1210 GCF_007997345.1 Mitsuaria sp. TWR114 | reverse complement strand
CCGGCCGAGGGCGCCGTCGCGCAAGCGCCCACCATGCTCTTCGGCCGTGAGCGCATCGCGCGCTGGCAGCGCGATTTCCGCCGGTCGGCCTCGAGCCACAAGGGGCGGCATGGCGACGTGGTGGTGCTCGGCGGGGCGCCGACGATGCGCGGTGCCGCGTGGCTCGCGGCCACGTCCGCGCTCTCGGCCGGCGCCGGGCGTGTCTACGCGGCGCTGCCCGATGACGACGGCCTGGCCTGGCCGGCGCGTCCGGAGCTGATGCATTGGGACTTCGCGCGCTGGAGCGCTCCCGCCGAGGCCTGGCGGGACGTCGTCGCGGTGTGCGGCTGCGGCGGCGGGACGGCGATCGCGCCGGCGCTCTCGACCGTGCTGCATGGCGCGCGCCACGTCGTGCTCGATGCCGACGCGCTCAACCTCGTGGCCGGCGATGAATCGCTGCAGGCCGCGCTGCGCCGTCGCGCCGTCCACGGCTGGTCGACCCTCCTGACGCCCCATCCGCTGGAAGCCGCCCGCCTGCTCGGACTGGCGTCAGCCGCCGACGTGCAGGCCGACCGGCTCGCGGCCGCCGCGCAGCTCGCTCAGCGCTTCGGCGCGACGGTAGTGCTGAAGGGCTCGGGCAGCGTCGTCGCTTCGGCGGCGCAGCCCTTATCGATCAACAGCACCGGCTCGTCGGCGCTGGCGACGGCGGCAGCGGCGATGTGCTGGCCGGCTGGATCGGCGGCATGTGGGCGCAGTCGCCGGAGGTCTCGCCACACGATCTCGCCACGGCGGCCGTCGCCTGGCACGGTGCCGCCGCGGAAGGCCACGCCGGCCCGATGCTCGCCGCAGACCTCGTGGCCGCGATGGCCGCGCTGCACGCCCGGGCAGCGTAGCCGCGCGCCCACAACGACGAAGGCCTGGCAATGCCAGGCCTCGTGTCGTCCCGCTCGAAGCGGGTGATCTTCCGTCAGGCGCCTCGCTTGCGACGCGTCGTCTTGGCCGCGGGGGCGCCGCTGCCCTTCGCGGCGACCGACTTCGCCGCGCCGCGCGCCGTGCGCTTGGCCGCCTTGACCGGATGCGCCGACGCGCCCTTGGTCGCGCGTTCCGACTTGCGGCGCTCGGCCTTCAGCACGCGGTCGGCCTGCTCGATGCGCTCGAGCGCATCGACCGCCGTGGGCGGGTCCGGCGGCGGCAGCGGCATCGGCTCGACCGTCGCGGCGGGCGCGGCCGC
>NZ_VOSR01000872.1:0-4822 GCF_007997345.1 Mitsuaria sp. TWR114 | reverse complement strand
GACCGCCGGCAGCAGCGGCACGATCAGCAGCGCGACGATGTTGATGATCTTGATCAACGGGTTGACCGCCGGGCCGGCCGTGTCCTTGTAGGGATCGCCGACCGTGTCGCCGGTCACCGCGGCCTTGTGGGCGTCGCTGCCCTTGCCGCCGTGGTGGCCGTCCTCGATGTACTTCTTGGCGTTGTCCCAGGCGCCGCCGCCGGTGCACATCGAGATCGCCACGAACAGCCCGGTGACGATGGTGCCCATCAGCAGGCCGCCCAGCGCGGCGGGGCCGAGCACCAGGCCGACCACGATGGGCACGACCACCGGCAGCAGCGAGGGCACGATCATTTCCTTGATCGCCGCCGCGGTGAGCATGTCCACCGCGCGGCCGTACTCGGGCTTGCCGGTGCCTTCCATGATCCCCTTGATGTCGCGGAACTGGCGCCGGACCTCCTCGACCACCGAGCCCGCCGCGCGGCCCACCGCCTCCATCGCCATCGCGCCGAAGAGGTAGGGGATCAGGCCGCCGATGAACAGCCCCACGATCACCATGTGGTTGCTCAGGTCGAAGCTGACGCTCAGGCCCTGCTGCTCCAGCGCATGGGTGTAGTCGGCGAAGAGCACCAGCGCCGCCAGGCCCGCCGAGCCGATCGCGTAGCCCTTGGTCACCGCCTTGGTCGTGTTGCCGACGGCGTCCAGCGGGTCGGTGATGTCGCGCACGCTGTCGGGCAGCTCGGCCATCTCGGCGATGCCGCCGGCGTTGTCGGTGATCGGCCCGTAGGCGTCCAGCGCCACCACGATGCCGGCCATGCTGAGCATCGCCGTCGCCGCGATCGCGATGCCGTACAGCCCCGCCAGCTTGAACGCGACCAGGATCGCGACGCAGACGAACAGCACCGGCCAGGCCGTCGAGCGCATCGACACGCCCAGCCCCGCGATGATGTTGGTGCCATGGCCGGTCGTGGAGGCCTGCGCTACGTGCTGCACCGGCTTGTAGTCGGTGCCGGTGTAGTACTCGGTGATCCACACCATCGCCGCGGTCAGCAGCAGGCCGACCAGGCAGGAGAAGAAGAGGGCGTTCGCGCCGATGGTCTGGCCGCCCGGCAGTGTCAGGTCCTGCGGGAACAGCGCGCGGGTGATGAACCAGAACGCGATCGCCGACAGCACGCCGGCCACCACCAGGCCCTTGTACAGCGCCGGCATCACGTTCTTCATGCCGGGGCTGGCCTTGACGAAGCCGCAGCCGATGATGGACGCGATGATCGACGCGCCGCCCAGCACCAGCGGGTAGATCAGCGCCGCGATCGACATGCCGCCGAAGGTCAGCGCGCCCAGCGCCATCGTCGCGATCAGCGTGACCGCGTAGGTCTCGAACAGGTCGGCCGCCATGCCGGCGCAGTCGCCGACGTTGTCGCCCACGTTGTCGGCGATCACGGCGGGATTGCGCGGGTCATCCTCGGGGATGCCCGCCTCGACCTTGCCCACCAAGTCGGCGCCGACGTCGGCGCCCTTGGTGAAGATGCCGCCGCCCAGCCGCGCGAAGATCGAGATCAGCGACGAGCCGAAGGCCAGGCCCAGCAGCGGCTTGAGTGTCTGGCTGTCGGCGTGGGTGCCGTTCTGGCTGACCCACATGAAGAACAGGCCCACGCCCAGCAGGCCCAGCCCGACCACCAGCATCCCGGTGATGGCGCCGCCCTTGAAGGCGACATTGAGCGCCGGCGCCATGCCCTGCGTCGCCGCCTGCGCGGTGCGCACGTTGGCGCGCACCGAGACGTTCATGCCGATGAAGCCGCAGGCCCCGGACAGCACCGCCCCGACCAGGAAACCGAGGGCGGTCTTCCAGTCCAGCGCCACGCCGATCAGCACGCCCAGCACCACGCCGGCGATGGCGATGGTGCGGTACTGGCGCGCCAGGTAGGCCGCGGCGCCTTGCTGGATCGCCCCGGCGATCTCCTGCATGCGCGGGTTGCCGGCATCCTGGCTCAGGATCCAGCTGCGTTGGATAAAGCCGTAGAGCACCGCCGCCAGCCCGCAGGCCAGCGCGAAGTACAGCGCCAAACTCGTCGACATGTGTGTGTCTCCTCTCGCTGATCGCCATCCTGTGAAGACGTTCCATCCAGCGGGCGCCGGGCCTGCGCGCACGCAACAGCAACAGTCCGTCGACCCATGCTAAGGCCGTGAATACCGCATGGCATGAGCGTTTACCAGCGGATCAGAGGGCTTTGCAAGGCGGGTGTCAGGCTTTGCGGGATGGGCACGCAGAAGCCGGGGCAAGGACTGGCCCCGGGCACGGCCTGTGCCCCGTCGGTAGGCTTTACGCGGCCTTCATCGGTCGCGCGGTGTCGTCATCGTCCGCGCGGCGCGACGCCGCGCCGCGTCGTCACGCCTGGCGCCGTCACCGTTTCCGGCGGGCCTTGCGCGGGTCGGGCGCCTGGGCCGCGCTCGGGCCGATGTAGCGACCGCGCGGACGGATCACCGAATCGACGGCCAGTTGCTCCATCGCATGCGCGAGCAGCCCCACGCTGCGCGCGATCGCGAAGATCGCGAACGCCGCGTCGGCGGGCAGCCGGTAGCGCGCGACCAGCGCCGCGAGCGCCACGTCCATCGACGGCGGCAGGCCGGTGAGCGTCACCACGCGCTCGATCAGGCGCGCGATCGCGGCCGGCGGCTTGAACTCGTCCATCAGCGCCGCGGCGCGCGGGTCGCCGTCCGGATAGATGGGGTGGCCGAAGCCGGGCAGCGGCATCGCGGCGGCGAGGTAGCGGTCCACCACCGCGTCGGCGCCTTCGCGCTCGACCTCGTCGAACAGCGCGCGCACGCGCCCGGAGGCGTCGCCATGCAACGGGCCGGAGAAGGTGGTCAGGCCCGCGAGCAGGCAGGCCGGCAACGAGGCGCCGGTCGACGCGGTGATGCGGGCGGAAAACGCGGAGCTGGTGATCTCGTGGTCGGCCGCGAGCACCAGCGTCTTGCGCAGCAGCGCGGCAACGGGCTTCGGCAATCCCCACCCGCGCGCGAGGCGCTCATGCAACGGCCGGTCGTCTTCTGCCGAGGCACCGAAGGCGACCGAGAGGCGGCCGACCAGGCCGGCGGCCTCGTCGACCAGGATGCGCGGCAGGCGGCCGCGCGTCGAGTGCCCGGTCGCGGTCAGCGCGGCCAGCTCGGCGAACGCCCGGGCCCGGCCCACGGGCAGCGCGGACACCACGTCCAGCGCCGACGCGGCCGGCGATCCCGGCACGCCCACGGGACTCGGGAAGCTAGGCGCCTGCTCGAGGTTCCACAGCAGTTGCGCGGCGTCCTCCAGCGTCGCCGTCGCCGCGAGCTCCACGACGTCGACACCGCGGTAGAAGGGCCGCCCGCCGGAGAAGGTCGAGATCGCCGTCGGCAGGCTGGGCTCGGCGCCGAACAGCGTCGTGGCCGCGAGCGTCTCGCGCGTGCGCCCGGTCTCCTTGCGCCGCAGCAGCGCCTTCACGTCCTCGGCGCGGTAGAGGCTGCGGCGCGAGTCGGCCGGATCGGGGCTGACGCCGATCCGGCCCCGGCTGACGTAGGCGTAGATCGTCTGCGCGCGCACGTCGAGGGCGTCGCGCGCTTCGTCCAGGGTCATCCAGGGGGACATGCGTGGGCGGGAATCTGGTCGTCGAGGTTGTCAATGTAATCGTCAACATCAGGCGTGTCCAAGCGCTCGCGTCGAGACAAACGCCTTCTTTCCATCGGAGCTACCGATTTGAATTGATCTTGATGATCAATATTGACGATGCGGTGGCGGGCCCGCAGCATGAGTCCACGCGACATCGACGAGGGTCGTTCAGAAATCCTCGCGGTGCCGACCTCATGCCCACCCCCACGGAGACAACCGCATGACCCGCATGAACCCCGCGCGCCGCCTGGCCGCGCTGACCCTCCTGAGTTCGGCCAGCCTGGCATCGCTCCCCGCCTGGGCGCAGAGCCCGGCGGCCGCTGCCAGTGCCTATCCGTCCAAGCCGATCACGATCGTGGTCGGCTCCAGTCCCGGCAGCACCACCGATGGCCTGGCCCGCGCGATCGGCGCGGAGATCACCGCCGCCACCAAGGTGCCGGTGGTCGTCGAGAACAAGGCCGGCGCCAGCGGCGGCATCGCGGCCCAGGCGGTGGCGCGGTCCGCGGCGGATGGCTACACGCTGTTCATCACCACCAACACGACCCAGGCCGCCAATCCCCACCTGTTCCGCAAGCTGGCCTACGACCCGGTGAAGGACTTCGCCCCGGTGGGCGCGCTGGTCAAGGGCTATCTGCTGCTGGTGACGCATCCGCGGGTGGCCGCCCGCAACGTCACCGAGCTCAGCGCGATCGCGAAGCAGCAGCCGTTGACCTTCGGCGCGGGCAGTTCGTCGGCGCGCGTCGCGGCGGAGCTGTTCCAGCAGATGACGAAGACCCAGCTGACCTATGTGCCGTACAAGGCCAATCCGCAGGCGATGGTTGACCTCGTCGGCGGCCAGGTGGACCTGATGATCGTGGACCTCACCACCAGCCTGCCGCAGGTCAAGGCCGGCAAGCTGAAGGCGTTGGGGGTGAGCAGTCCGCGCCGTTCCCCGCTGGTCCCGGACCTGCCGACGATCGCCGAAGCCGGCCTGCCCGGCTACGAGATCAGCTACTGGAACGCGGTGTACGCGCCCGCCGGCACGCCGGCGCCGGTGGTCGAGCGCATCAACGCCCTGATGCAGAAGGCCATGACCGCCGAGCCGGTGCGGCGCTTCGTCGAGCAGAACGGCATGGAGCCCTTCACCTCGACGCCGGCCGAGCTGGCGAGCTTCCAGGCGGCCGAGTACCGGCGCTGGGGCACCGTCATCAAGGCCGCCGGCAT
>NZ_VOSR01000871.1:0-1304 GCF_007997345.1 Mitsuaria sp. TWR114 | reverse complement strand
GACGCCAGCGCGGCGGCGGCGATCTCGGGGGTGTGGATCGCGTTCATCGAATCACCCCTCCCCGCCCAGCGCCGCGCGATCGAACATCGCGCCCATCGCCACGACGATCTTGCGCGGTCCCTCGTAGGGATCGCGCGCATGCGCCGCCAGCATGTTGTCCAGCATGATGACGTCGCCCTGACGCCACTCCAGCCGCACCGCGCAGGCCTCGTAGGTCGCGCCGACCACGGCCATCGTCGCGTCGGGGATCAGCGAGCCGTCGCCGAACATCACGTGCCGCGGCATCCGCTCCAGCCCCACCAGCCCGAGCAGGTCCTCGCGCACCTGCGCCTCCAGGCAGCTGACGTGATGCAGCTGCACCTGGTTGAAGAACACCCGCTCCCCGGTCAACGGATGCTTGACCACTGCCGGGCAGCGGGTGCGCGTCTGCAGCGTGTCGGCGTCGAGCCAGCGGAAGCCGGTGCCGGCCCGCGTCAACCGCGCCTCGACCTCGGCACGGTCCGTGGTCTTGAAGAAGTCCTGCCACGACACGTCCAGCCGCGGCGTGAAGGTGCGGACGTACAGCAGCCCCTTGCGCTCGAATTCGTCGACCAGGTCGGCGGGCAGGCGCCGCAGCATCTCGCGGCAGTCGACGATGGGCGTCGCACCGCCGACCGGCGACGGCAGCTCGCAGAAGAACCACTGCTTGCGCGGCCAGCGCTCCAGGTGCGCGCTCTCGTTGTGGAACAGGATCATCTGCCGCTCGGGGTACGGCGTCGACCGGTAGGTGTTGCGACCGCCCTCCTTCTTCGGCAGGTCGCCATAGCCGCCGAACAACTCGGGCTCGATGGTCTCGGCGAAGGCCTCGAACTCCTGCGGCGTCCGCAGCCCGAAGCCCCGCATCAGCAGGCCGCCATGCGACAGCAGCAGCGACTCGATGGTGTCCCGGTGCCGGCGCGCCCAGGCGACGGCATCGATGTCGGGACTGGTGGCCTCGACGATCAGCGGGAAGCGGCGGTCCTCGGCCAGCGTGGACAGGCGCACGGCCGGCAGCGCGGGCACACCCGGCAGCGTGGCGACACCCGGTAGCGCGGCCACGGCGGGTGCGCCCGTGCTGATCGCCGTCGCCGCGCCCTTGCCGAGCTTGGACAGCTTGTCGAGTTTGGTCAGCTTGTCGAGCTTGCCGGGCTTGTCGACGGCGGACATGGGGAGGGAAGTCATGGTCGGCTCCTTGAAAGGCGGAGGAGAAGCAGGCGACAGGCCGCCCGGCACGGCGTCGAGCAGCGCGTCGGCGCCGCGTCGGGCGCGGCCGCGGCGGCGCGCAG
>NZ_VOSR01000870.1:0-2515 GCF_007997345.1 Mitsuaria sp. TWR114 | reverse complement strand
CTGCGTGCTGTCCGGGTTGAATGCGTCCACCGTGATGGAGCCGCCCGTACCACCGGTGCCGCCAGGGTTCCCGCTGGCGTGATCGACTGTCGTGCGTGCCGTGTCGTTGTGCGTCCCACCACCATCGCCACCGATGCTGCGAATGGACACTGCCGCTGCGTTGAGCGCCGTGCCCGTGTAGGTCGCATCGTTGTGGATGCTGCCCGACAGCGTGGCTTGCACCGTGCCACCATCGCCGCCGAGGCCGCCTGCGGATCGCGCGACTCGAGCGCGCGCAGGATGGCCTCGTGCTCGTCCAGCGCGTCCCGCCACGGCGGGGTCACCGACTCGATGCGGCCACTCATGCGGGTGGAGATCGCGCCGTGGCGCCCGTCGAACAGGGTTCCCACCACGCCGGCCAGCACCAGGTTGCCGCTCATCTCGGCGATGCTCAGGTGAAAGCGGCGATCCGCCTCGACCGGCTTGCGGCCAGCGGCGACATCCGCGCGCATCGCCTCGAGCGCGTCGCGGACGCGATCCAGCGAGGCCTTGTCGACCCGCGCCGCCGCCAGCGTGGCCACCGCGCTTTCCACCACCACCCGCGCGTGCATCAGCTCCGCGGGGCTTTCCCCGAGCGTCGGCGTCGCGCCGAGCTCCTCCGGCGCGGCGCAGACATAGACGCCGGAGCCGCCCCGGATCTCGATCCGGCCCTCGATCTCGAGCGCGATCAGCGCCTCGCGCAACGAAGGTCGCGACACGCCGAGCTGCTGGGCGAGCTCGCGTTCCCCCGGCAGCCTCGCGCCGGCGAGGTAGGCCCCATCGCGGATCAGCACGCGGACCCGGTCGGCCACGACCTGGTATTGCCGGCGGACCTCGCCGCCGTACGGATGTTGTGCCATGGCTCCCTGCGCGCGAAAACGCGACTCCTGTCGTTGTGGGCCTTTTATAGGGGGAGCCCTCGCCCCCGAGGAACAGGGTATCTACCGGTCTGACCAACAAAACATCATGGCAAAGTGGTAATACCAAAAAATTGGGCGAGGCCATCGTGGCGTTGGCATCGCCCGCGCGAGGCTGCGCGCGTGCGTCGGCGCCGGCTTGCGAAAGAGGAGAAGCAGATGGTCCAACGCATCGTGATCGTGGGCGGCGGCGCCGCCGGCTGGATGACCGCCGCCGCGCTGGCGTCGAGTCGGCAGGGGCGCTGGTCGGTGACGCTGGTCGAGTCCGAGGAGATCGGCATCATCGGCGTCGGCGAGGCGACCTTCCCCTCGATCCGCGCCTTCAACGAGCGCATCGGCATCGACGAGGCGGAGTTCCTGCACGCCACCCACGGCAGCTACAAGCTGGGCATCGAGTTCCGCGACTGGCACAGCATCGGCGATCGCTATTTCCACACCTTCGGCAACTTCGGCAGCCTGCTCGGCCCCTACATGCTGTGGGGCCAGTACCGGCGCGCGGCCGATGCCTCGCTGGGCGAGCTCGGCGAGCAATGCCTGCCCACGGCGATGGCGATGCAGGGCCGCTTCGTGGTGCCCGACGAGGACGGCGGCGCGCCCTACAAGTACGCCTACCACTTCGACGCGATGCTGTATGCGGCCTTCCTGCGCGAGTGGTCGATGCGCCGGGGCGCACGGCGCATCGAGGGCCGCATCGTCGAGGTGCTCCGGCGCGAGGACGGCGACGTCGAGCGGCTGCGCCTGGCCGACGGCCGCGAGGTCGAGGGCGACCTGTTCATCGACTGCTCGGGCTTCGCCTCGCTGCTGCTGGGGCGCGCGCTGAAGGAGCCTTTCGTCGACTTCAGCCACTGGCTGCCGGTCGACGGCGCCTGGGCCTGCCCCTGCGAGCGCGTCGGCGAGGCGCTGACGCCCTACACCCGCGCCACCGCGCTGGAGGGCGGCTGGGCCTGGCGCATCCCGCTGCAGAGCCGCACCGGCCATGGCCACGTCTTCAGCAGCCGATACATCGACCCGGACGCCGCGCGCGCGCAGCTGATGGCGCAGCTCGACGGCAAGCCGCTGGCGGAGCCGCGGCTGCTGCGCTTCAGCACCGGTCACCGCGAGCGCTTCTGGGTCCGCAATGTCGTGGCGCTCGGGCTCTCCTCGGGTTTCCTGGAGCCGCTGGAGTCCACCAGCATCTTCCTCATCCAGACCAACCTGGCCCACCTGATGACGCTGCTCGAAGCGAAGGCGCCGATCGACGAGGCGGCGATCGACGCGTTCAACGCGCGCGGCACGCGCGAGTTCCGCCGCATCCGCGACTTCATCCTCCTGCACTACTGCCTCACCGCGCGCCGCGACAGCGCGCTGTGGCGCGACATGGCGACGATGGACCTGCCCGAGACCCTGGCCTACAAGATCGAACTCTGGCGCCATCACGGCGTGCTGCATCAGCAGCAGGACGAGGGCTTCGACGAGACCAGCTGGCTCGCGATCCACGCCGGCATGCGGCATTGGCCGCAGCGGACCGACCCGGTCCTGGAGGAACTGCCGCTGGACCACGCCCGCGACATCCTGCGGCAGCGCCGCGAGGCCATCGCCCG
>NZ_VOSR01000087.1:0-20052 GCF_007997345.1 Mitsuaria sp. TWR114 | reverse complement strand
CGTCGAGCCCAAAACCAAGGCCGACCAGGAAAAGATGGGTATCGCGCTGGGCCGTCTGGCTGCCGAAGACCCGTCCTTCCGCCTGCGCACCGACGAAGAGTCCGGCCAGACCATCATTTCCGGCATGGGCGAGCTGCACCTGGAAATCATCGTCGACCGCATGAAGCGTGAATTCGGCGTGGAAGCGAACGTCGGCAAGCCGCAGGTGGCCTACCGCGAAACGATCCGCAAGTCGGTCACCGACGTCGAAGGCAAGTTCGTGCGTCAGTCGGGCGGCAAGGGCCAGTACGGTCACGTCGTGTTCTCGGTCGAGCCGCAGGAAGCCGGCAAGGGCTTCGAATTCGTCGACGCCATCAAGGGCGGCGTGGTTCCTCGCGAGTTCATCCCCGCGGTGGAAAAAGGCGTCATCGACAGCCTGCCGAACGGCGTGCTGGCGGGCTACCCGGTCGTGGACGTGAAGGTCACGCTGACCTTCGGTTCGTACCATGACGTGGACTCGAACGAAAACGCGTTCAAGATGGCCGCCTCGATGGGCTTCAAGGAAGCCTGCCGTCGCGCCAGCCCGGTCATCCTCGAGCCGATGATGGCCGTGGAAGTCGAAACGCCGGAAGACTATGCTGGTACGGTGATGGGCGACCTGTCCAGCCGTCGCGGCATGGTGCAGGGCATGGACGACATGGTCGGCGGTGGCAAGATCATCAAGGCGGAAGTGCCGCTGTCCGAGATGTTCGGCTACTCGACCTCGCTGCGTTCGGCCACGCAAGGCCGCGCGACGTACACGATGGAGTTCAAGCACTACAGCGAAGCTCCGAAGAACGTCGCCGACGCGATCATCACCGCTCGCGCGAAGTGATGAACTGAGCCGGTGCTCTCGAGCGCCGGCTCATCTGTTTCTCGATCATCGATTCGTCTTCGCAGCAAGTCCCCTCGGTTGCCGGTCGCCGGGGAATCAGGATGCTGCGGAAACGCTAAACCAACAGACCGGGCGAATGCTCTTTTTGGAGAATTGAAATGGCAAAGGGTAAGTTTGAACGTACCAAGCCGCACGTGAACGTGGGCACGATTGGTCACGTTGACCACGGCAAGACGACGCTGACGGCCGCGATCGCGACCGTGCTGGCGGCCAAGTTCGGCGGCGAAGCCAAGGCCTACGACCAGATCGACGCGGCGCCGGAAGAAAAGGCCCGCGGCATCACGATCAACACCGCGCACGTCGAGTACGAGACCGCCAACCGCCACTACGCGCACGTTGACTGCCCGGGCCACGCTGACTATGTGAAGAACATGATCACGGGCGCGGCGCAGATGGACGGCGCGATCCTGGTGTGCTCGGCCGCTGACGGCCCGATGCCCCAGACCCGCGAGCACATCCTGCTGGCGCGTCAGGTCGGTGTGAAGTACATCATCGTCTTCCTGAACAAGTGCGACATGGTGGACGACGCCGAGCTGCTGGAGCTGGTGGAAATGGAAGTCCGCGAGCTGCTGAGCAAGTACGACTTCCCGGGCGACGACACCCCGATCATCAAGGGTTCGGCCAAGCTGGCGCTGGAAGGCGACAAGGGCGACCTGGGCGAGCAGGCGATCATGCGCCTGGCCGACGCGCTGGACAGCTACATCCCCACGCCTGAGCGCGCGGTGGACGGTGCGTTCTTGCTGCCGGTGGAAGACGTGTTCTCGATCTCGGGTCGTGGCACGGTGGTGACCGGTCGCGTCGAGCGCGGCATCATCAAGGTCGGCGAGGAAATCGAGATCGTGGGCATCCGCGATCTGCAGAAGACCACCGTCACCGGCGTGGAAATGTTCCGCAAGCTGCTGGACCAGGGCCAGGCGGGCGACAACGTGGGCATCCTGCTGCGCGGCACCAAGCGCGAGGACGTCGAGCGCGGCCAAGTGCTGGCCAAGCCGGGCACGATCAAGCCGCACACGCACTTCACTGCTGAGATCTACGTGCTGAGCAAGGAAGAAGGCGGCCGTCACACCCCGTTCTTCAACAACTACCGTCCCCAGTTCTACTTCCGCACGACGGACGTGACTGGTGCCGTGGAGCTGCCGAAGGACAAGGAAATGGTCATGCCGGGCGACAACGTCAGCATCACCGTGAAGCTGATCGCTCCGATCGCCATGGAAGAAGGTCTGCGCTTCGCCATCCGTGAAGGCGGTCGTACCGTCGGCTCGGGCGTCGTGGCCACCATCATCGAGTAAATCTTTTGCTGGTACCCGCTGGGTGTCGGTGAAGGGCGCCGCCAGCTTCGGCGGGCGGCGCGCTCGGTACTCGGCGGCGCCAATGCTGCCTCCGCGATGCCCGTGGCATTGCGTCGCTCTTTGAAGGAAAAGTCATGTCTACCAAGCAAAAGATCCGCATCCGGCTGAAGGCCTTCGATTACAAGCTGATCGACCAATCGGCGCTGGAAATCGTGGACACCGCCAAGCGCACCGGCGCGATCGTCAAGGGCCCCGTGCCCCTGCCGACCCGCAAGGAGCGTTTCGACATCCTGCGTTCGCCGCACGTCAACAAGACGTCGCGCGACCAGTTTGAAATCCGCACCCACCAGCGTCTGATGGACATCGTCGATCCGACCGACAAGACGGTCGACGCGCTGATGAAGCTGGACCTGCCGGCCGGCGTGGACGTCGAGATCAAGCTGCAGTAATGCGGCGAGGCCGCCGGAGCGATCCAGCAGCCATCAGGAAGGCGACCTTCGGGTCGCCTTTTTCTTTGGAGCGCGAAGCGGCTCGCTTGCGGTGCGATCAGGGTTGACGCTATACTCCGCAGCTTTTCCGCGCCGGGGTTTCCTGGTGCGGCTTCGTCGCATCGCCGTCGGAGGGGTGTCGGGGCCTTTACCCCTGTCCTCAACGAAGGAGCGGTGCTTGTCGGCCCGGCCAATCGATGTCGGGTGTGTGAAATGACTTCAGGCGCGGGGCGGTGTCTCCGTCGGCGCGTTCGGGGTCAGGAGAAAACCATGAGTCTTAGCAATCGTCTCGGATTGCTGGGCCGCAAGGTGGGCATGATGCGTGTGTTCACGGTCGACGGCGATACCGTCCCCGTGACCGTGCTGGACGTGTCCAACAACCGCGTGACCCAGATCAAGACCGAAGAGTCCGACGGCTACAGCGCCATTCAAGTGACCTACGGCGCGCGCAAGGCGTCCCGTGTCACGAAGCCGGAAGCGGGTCACCTCGCCAAGGCTGGCGTCGAAGCCGGTGAAATCATCAAGGAATTCCGCGTGGATGCCGCGGTCGCCGCCGAATACAAGGCCGGCGCTCAAGTCCCCGTGACGCTGTTCGCCGCCGGCCAACTGGTTGACGTGCAGGGCACCTCGATCGGCAAGGGCTTCGCAGGCACCATCAAGCGCCACAACTTCGGTTCGCAGCGCGCTTCGCACGGTAACAGCCGCTCGCACAACGTTCCTGGCTCCATCTCGATGGCGCAGGATCCGGGCCGCGTGTTCCCGGGC
The DNA here is from genome assembly GCF_007997345.1 of Mitsuaria sp. TWR114. NCBI lineage: Bacteria > Pseudomonadati > Pseudomonadota > Betaproteobacteria > Burkholderiales > Sphaerotilaceae > Roseateles > Mitsuaria sp. TWR114. Next base: position 16,597 of record NZ_VOSR01000087.1, on the reverse strand, counting down.
AAGAAGATGTCCGGCCACCTCGGCGACGTCACCGTGACCGTCCAGAACCTGGACGTGGTCCGCATCGACGAAGCCCGCCAGCTGGTGCTGGTCCGTGGTGCCGTTCCTGGCGCGAAGGAAGGATTCGTCGTGATCCGTCCGGCCGTCAAGGTCAAGGTCAAGAAGGGAGCCAACTGATGCAACTCGAGCTCCTGAATGAGCAGGGTCAGGCGACGTCGAAGGTCGACGCTCCCGACACCCTTTTCGCTCGTGATTACAACGAAGCCCTGGTGCACCAGGTGGTCGTGGCTTATCAGGCCAACGCCCGTCAAGGCACCCGCGCTCAGCTGACCCGCGCTGAAGTCCGTCACTCGACGAAGAAGCCGTTCCGTCAGAAGGGCACTGGCAACGCGCGTGCTGGTATGACTTCCTCGCCGCTGTGGCGTGGGGGCGGTCGCATCTTCCCGAACAAGCCGGACGAGAACTTCTCGCACAAGCTGAACAAGAAGATGTACCGCGCCGGCATGGCCGCGATCCTGTCGCAGCTGGCCCGCGAAGGCCGCCTGGCTGTCGTGGATTCGATCTCGATCGAAGCCCCGAAGACCAAGCTGCTGGCCGCCAAGCTCAAGGGCATGGGTCTGGACCACGTGATGGTCATCTCCGATCAGGTCGATGACAACCTGCTGCTGGCTTCGCGCAACCTGGCCAACGTGCTGGTCGTCGAGCCGCGCTACGTCGATCCGCTGTCGCTGGTCTTCTACAAGAAGGTCCTGGTGACGAAGGCCGCGATCGAGCAACTGAAGGAGATGCTGGCATGAGCGCGCCCAAGTTTGCTGACGGCCGTCTGGCCAAGGTGCTGCTCGCTCCGATCGTGTCCGAGAAGGCCACGATGGCTGGCGAAAAGCACAACCAAGTCCTGTTCAAGGTCCTGCGCGACGCGACGAAGCCCGAAGTCAAGGCTGCCGTTGAACTGATGTTCAAGGTTGAAGTCGAGGCGGTGAACATCGTCAACGTCAAGGGCAAGACCAAGCGCTTCGGTGGCCGTCTGGGCCGTCGCGACCACGTCAAGAAGGCGTATGTGTCGCTGAAGGCTGGCCAGGAGCTCAACTTCTCCGGGGAGGCTGCGTAATGGCCGTCGTTAAAGTCAAGCCGACTTCGCCAGGCCGTCGTGGCGTGGTGAAGGTGGTGCACAAGCACCTGCACAAGGGCGCTCCCGAGGCTTCGCTGCTCGAGCCCCAGAAGCAAAAGTCTGGCCGTAACAACAACGGTCACATCACGATGCGCCACAAGGGCGGTGGTCACAAGCACCACTACCGCGTGGTGGACTTCCGTCGCAACAAGGACGGCATCCCGGCGAAGGTCGAGCGCATCGAGTACGACCCGAACCGCACGGCTCACATCGCCCTGGTGTGCTATGCCGACGGCGAGCGTCGCTACATCATCGCCCCGCGCAACCTGGAAGTCGGTTCCTCGATCCTGAGCGGCGCGGAAGCCCCGATCAAGGTCGGCAACACGCTGCCCATCCGCAACATTCCGGTGGGTTCGACGATCCACTGCGTGGAACTGCTGCCGAGCAAGGGTGCCCAGATCGCTCGTTCCGCCGGTACGTCGGTCGTGCTGATGGCCCGTGACGGCATGTACGCCCAGATCCGTCTGCGCTCCGGCGAAGTCCGCCGCGTGCACATCGACTGCCGCGCCACCATCGGTGAAGTGAGCAACGAAGAGCACAGCCTGCGCCAGTACGGCAAGGCCGGCGCCATCCGCTGGAAGGGCATCCGCCCGACCGTGCGTGGTACCGCCATGAACCCGGTCGACCACCCGCACGGTGGTGGTGAGGGTCGTACGGGTGAAGGTCAGGCCCCTGTGTCGCCGTGGAACACCCTGACGAAGGGCTACCGCACTCGCAACAACAAGCGCACGCAGACCTTCATCGTCTCGCGTCGCAAGAAGTAAGGGGTTGACCACATGACTCGTTCCCTCAAGAAGGGTCCCTTCGTGGATCACCACCTGATGGCCAAGGTCGACAAGGCCGTTGCCATCAAGGACAAGAAGCCCATCAAGACCTGGTCGCGTCGTTCGACGATCCTGCCCGAGTTCATCGGTCTGACGATCGCCGTGCACAACGGCAAGCAGCACGTGCCGGTCTATGTGTCTGACCAGATGGTCGGCCACAAGCTGGGTGAATTCGCTCTGACCCGCACCTTCAAGGGCCACCCGGCCGACAAGAAGGCCGGTAAGAAGTAAGGATGACGACGATGGAAACCAAAGCAATCGTTCGTGGCGTCCGCCTGTCGTTCGATAAGGGTCGCCTGGTGGCGGACCTGATCCGCGGCAAGAAGGTGGATCAAGCGCTGAACATCCTGGAGTTCACCCAGAAGAAGGCCGCGCTGATCATCAAGAAGGCGCTGGAATCGGCCATCGCCAATGCCGAGCACAACGACGGTGCCGACATTGACGAGCTGAAGGTCACTTCGATCTACGTGGAGCAGGGCACCACGCTGAAGCGGTTCTCCGCGCGCGCCAAGGGCCGCGGCAATCGCATCAGCAAGCCGACCTGCCATATCTACGTGACCGTCGGCAACTGAGCCTGAAGGAAGACTATGGGACAGAAAATTCATCCGACTGGCTTCCGCCTGCCCGTCACCCGTAACTGGGCGTCGCGCTGGTACGCGAACAACCAGAACTTCGCCAGCATGCTGGCCGAAGATCTGCAAGTGCGCGACTTCCTGAAGGCCAAGCTGAAGAACGCCGCCGTTTCGCGCATCCTGATCGAGCGTCCTGCGAAGAACGCCCGCATCACGATCTTCTCGGCCCGTCCGGGCGTGGTGATCGGCAAGAAGGGCGAGGACATCGAGAACCTGAAGGCCGAGCTGGCCAAGCGTCTGGGCGTGCCCGTCGCGGTCAACATCGAAGAAGTGCGCAAGCCCGAGATCGATGCCCAACTGATCGCCGACTCGATCACCCAGCAGCTCGAGAAGCGCATCATGTTCCGCCGCGCGATGAAGCGCGCGATGCAGAACGCGATGCGCCTGGGCGCGCAGGGCATCAAGATCATGTCCGCCGGCCGTCTGAACGGCATCGAAATCGCTCGCACCGAGTGGTATCGCGAAGGTCGTGTGCCGCTGCACACCCTGAAGGCCGACATCGATTACGGCTTCTCCGAAGCCAAGACCACCTACGGCGTGATCGGCGTCAAGGTGTGGGTGTACCGCGGCGACCGCCTGGCCAATGGCGAGGCCCCCGTGATCAACACCCCCCCGGGTGCCGAAGATGATCGTCGTCCCCGTCGCAATGCCCGTCCGGGCGCGCCGGGTGGCCGTGGTCGTGGCGACAAGCCTGCCGAAGGCGGCGACAAGCCTGCTGCGAAGCGTGTGGTGCGCAAGCCCGCCGCTGACGGCGGCCAGGCGTAAGGAGAACTCAACATGCTGCAACCCGCTCGTCGCAAATATCGCAAGGAGCAAAAGGGCCGCAACACTGGTGTTGCGACCCGCGGCGCGACCGTCGCTTTCGGTGACTTCGGCCTGAAGGCCACCGAGCGCGGCCGCATCACGGCCCGCCAGATCGAAGCGGCTCGCCGTGCCATCTCGCGTCACATCAAGCGCGGTGGCCGGATCTTCATCCGCATCTTCCCGGACAAGCCGATCTCGCAAAAGCCTGCCGAAGTCCGTATGGGTAACGGCAAGGGCAACCCGGAGTACTACGTGGCTGAGATCCAGCCCGGCAAGGTGCTCTACGAGGTCAATGGCGTGCCTGAGGCTCTGGCGCGCGAAGCGTTCACGCTGGCCGCTGCCAAGCTGCCCCTGCGCTGCACCTTCGTGACCCGCCAGCTCGGCGCCTGATTGGAGAACACCCCATGAAAGCATCTGAACTGCGCGCGAAGGATGTGGCTGCCCTGAAGAAGGAAGTCACCGATCTGCTGAAGGCCCACTTTGGTCTGCGCATGCAAAAGGCGACGCAACAACTGACCAACACCTCGGTGCTGGGCAAGACGCGTCGTGACATCGCCCGCGCCAAGACCATCCTGGCCGAGAAGAAGGGAGCCGCGAAATGACGCAAGCTCAAGAGAAGAACACCCGCACCCTGATCGGTCGCGTCGTCAGCGACAAGCGCGCCAAGACCGTCACCGTGCTGGTCGAGCGCCGTGCCAAGCACGAGCTCTACGGCAAGATCGTGGCTCGTTCCCGCAAGTACCACGCCCATGACGAAAAGGGCGAGTACAAGATGGGTGACGTGGTCGAGATCGCCGAAGGCCGTCCGCTGTCCAAGACCAAGAGCTGGGTGGTGACCCGCCTGGTCGAGAAGGCTCAGCTGGTCTGATCGCCTGCGCCGCCGTCGTGGCGGCGCCTGCCGGGAGCGCCCCGTTCTCTGGCACATGAATGGCTGTACGCCGGTAATCCCGGTGTGCAGCCATTTTTCATTTTTCGCGGCACACTCTGCCGCTTTCCTTTTCTTCACAACATCTACCAGGAGTACGTCATGCTGAAAGTGGGCGATCGACTGCCGGCCGGCAATCTGCAGGAATTCATCGAAGTCGAGGGCGAGGGCTGCTCGCTCGGTCCGAACAGCTTTGACATCGAGAAGCTGACCGCAGGCAAGACCGTGGCGATCTTCGCGCTGCCGGGTGCTTTCACGCCGACATGCTCCGCGCAGCACGTTCCGGGCTATGTGGCCCAAGCCGACGCATTCAAGGCCGCGGGCGTCGACGAGGTCTGGTGCATCTCGGTGAATGACGCATTCGTGATGGGCGCTTGGGGCCGCGAACAGAAGACAGCGGGCAAGGTTCGCATGATGGCTGACGGCAGTGCGGCTTTCACGCAGGCCACGGGTCTGACGCTGGACCTGGTCGCCCGCGGCATGGGCCTGCGCTCGCAGCGCTACTCGATGCTGGTCAAGGATGGCGTGGTCAAGACGCTGAACATCGAGGCGCCCGGCAAGTTCGAGGTCAGCGACGCCGGCACGCTGCTCAAGCAGGCACAGGCGCTCTGACAGCTAAATCCGCCAGTTGACAGGCGGATTGTGCTTCGCGCATAATCCGCAGCTTCGCCGAATGGTGGCTCCGTTACTCAACGGGGGTTTCGGGGCCCGCTCCTGAAACGCGCCGCCTTCGGTTCTAGGTTTCTTGCCCATTTAGGCCAGACGCGGGTCGCCGCAAGGTGACAGGTGATTGGCTTACGGGCCCAAGACTGACCGCTCTCTGGATGGCTGCGATGGTCGCAGTTGCCTGAGCGGGAAAAGTTGGGGACAGACATGATCCAAATGCAATCGCGACTCGACGTCGCGGACAACACTGGCGCCAAGTCCGTCATGTGCATCAAGGTGCTTGGTGGTTCCAAGCGTCGCTATGCGCATATTGGCGACATCATCAAGGTCAGCATCAAGGAAGCTGCTCCGCGCGGCCGCGTCAAGAAGGGCGAGGTCTACAACGCGGTGGTCGTGCGCACTGCCAAGGGTGTGCGCCGCCAGGACGGCTCCCTGGTCAAGTTCGACGGCAATGCCGCCGTGCTGCTGAACGCCAAGCTGGAGCCCATCGGCACCCGCATCTTCGGCCCGGTCACGCGTGAACTGCGTACCGAGCGCTTCATGAAGATCGTGTCGCTGGCGCCTGAGGTGCTCTAAGCCCCGCTCAGACAAAGGTATTGCCATGAACAAGATTCGCACAGGCGACGAGGTCATCGTCCTGACCGGCCGCGACAAGGGTAAGCGCGGCACCGTGACGCTGCGCGTCGATGCCGACCATGTCGTGGTCGAAGGCATCAACGTCGTCAAAAAGCACGTCAAGCCGAACCCGCTGAAGGGCACGACTGGCGGCATCGTCGACAAGTCCATGCCCATCCATCAATCCAACGTGGCGATCTTCAACGCCGCTGCCGGCAAGGCCGATCGCGTGGGCATCAAGCTCGGCGCGGATGGCAAGCGGGTGCGCGTGTTCAAGTCGACCGGCGAAGAGATCAAGGCCTAAGGGGTAAGACATGGCTCGTTTGCAAGAGTTCTATCGCGAGAAGGTCGTCCCGGGTCTGACCGAGAAGTTCGGCTACAAGTCCGTGATGGAAGTGCCGCGCATCACCAAAATCACGCTGAACATGGGCGTGAGCGAGGCGGTCGCCGACAAGAAGGTCATGGACCACGCCGTGGGCGACCTGACCAAGATCGCCGGCCAGAAGCCTGTCGTCACCAAGTCGAAGAAGGCGATCGCCGGCTTCAAGATCCGTGACGGCGTGCCCATCGGCTGCATGGTGACCCTGCGTGGCGCCACGATGTACGAATTCCTGGACCGTTTCGTCACCGTGGCCCTGCCGCGCGTGCGTGACTTCCGCGGTATCTCCGGTCGTTCGTTCGACGGTCGCGGCAACTACAACATCGGCGTCAAGGAACAGATCATCTTCCCCGAAATCGAATACGACAAGGTGGATGCTCTGCGTGGTCTGAACATCAGCATCACGACGACGGCCAAGACGGACGACGAAGCCAAGGCTCTGCTGGCTGCGTTCAAGTTCCCGTTCAAGAACTGAGGTGACCCGTGGCAAAACTCTCGATCAAGCAACGTGAGCTGAAGCGCGCCCAACTGGTCGCCAAGTACGCCAAGAAGTACGCGGAACTGAAGGCCATCATCGACGACAGCAAGAAGTCGGACGAAGAGCGCTATCTGGCCCGCCTGGAGCTGCAGAAGCTGCCCCGGAACGCCAACCCGACCCGCCAGCGCAACCGCTGCGAACTGACCGGCCGCCCCCGTGGCACGTTCCGCAAGTTCGGCCTGGCTCGTAACAAGATTCGTGAGCTGGCCTTCAAGGGCGACATCCCCGGTGTCGTCAAGGCCAGCTGGTAATCGGCAGGTTTAGGAGATTTCGTATGAGCATGAGTGATCCTATCGCCGATATGCTGACCCGCATTCGCAACGCCCAGAGCGTTGAGAAGGCCAGCGTCGTGATGCCTTCGTCGAAGCTGAAGGTCGCGATCGCCAAGGTCCTGAAGGATGAAGGCTATATCGACGATTTCGCGGTGCGTGGCGATGCTGCCCGCCCCGAGCTCGAGATCGCGCTGAAGTATTACGCCGGTCGTCCGGTGATCGAGCGCATCGAGCGCGTGAGCCGTCCCGGCCTGCGCATCTACAAGGGCCGCCACGACATTCCCCAGGTCATGAATGGCCTGGGCGTGGCGATCGTCACGACCCCGAAGGGCGTGATGACCGACCGCAAGGCACGTCAAGCCGGTGTCGGCGGCGAAGTGCTTTGCTACGTCGCCTAAGCCAAGGAGAGACAGACAATGTCCCGCGTTGGAAAAATGCCGGTCGTCCTCCCGCAAGGCGTGGAAGCGACGATCGCCGCTGAGAAGATCAGCGTCAAGGGCGCCCAGGGCACCCTGTTCGTGGCCGCGAATCCTCTGGTCACGGTCAAGCTGGAAGGCGGCAAGCTGACTTTCGTCCCGGTCAACGAATCGGCTGAAGCCGATGCGATGAGCGGCACGATGCGCGCGCTGCTGAACAACATGGTCAACGGCGTCAGCAAGGGCTTCGAGAAGAAGCTGAACCTGGTTGGCGTGGGCTTCCGTGCCCAGGCTCAAGGCCAGAAGCTGAACCTGCAGATCGGTTTCTCGCATCCCGTGGTCAAGGACATGCCGGCTGGTATCAAGGTCGAGTGCCCGACCCAGACGGAAATCCTGATCAAGGGTGCAGATCGCCAGGTCGTCGGCCAGATCGCTGCCGAAGTGCGCGCGATCCGTCCGCCGGAGCCCTACAAGGGCAAGGGCATCCGTTACGCCGACGAGAAGGTCTCCCTCAAAGAGACCAAGAAGAAGTAAGGAGCCGCGCCATGCTGAACAAGAAGGAACAACGCCTGCGTCGTTCGCGTCAAACGCGTGCCCGCATCGCCCTGCAGCGTGTGGCCCGTCTGACGGTCTTCCGCTCGAACCTGCACATCTACGCCTCGGTCATCTCCGAAGACGGTCAGCGCGTGCTGGCTTCCGCTTCGACCGCCGAGAAGGAAGTGCGCACGCAGCTGTCCGGCAAGGGTGGCAACGTGGCTGCCGCGAGCCTGATCGGCAAGCGCATCGCCGAGAAGGCGAAGGCCGCTGGCGTCGAGAAGGTGGCTTTCGACCGTTCGGGCTTCGCCTACCACGGCCGTGTCAAGGCCCTGGCTGAAGCCGCTCGCGAAGCCGGCCTGCAGTTCTGACGCTCAAAGGATTAGGAAATGGCAAAGTTTCAACCCCGCGCTCAGACCGAAGGCAACGACGACGGCCTGAAGGAAAAGATGATCGCGGTCAACCGCGTCACGAAGGTTGTGAAGGGCGGCCGCACGCTGTCCTTCGCTGCGCTGACCGTGGTCGGTGACGGCGATGGCCGCATCGGCATGGGCAAGGGCAAGGCCAAGGAAGTGCCCGTCGCCGTGCAGAAGGCGATGGAATCGGCCCGCCGCAACATGATCAAGGTCGCCCTGAAGAACGGCACCATCCAGCACAACGTGGTGGGTGAGCACGGCGCGGCGCACGTGATCATGGCTCCGGCTCCCGCCGGTACCGGCGTGATCGCTGGCGGCCCGATGCGCGCTGTCTTCGAAGTGATGGGCGTGACCGACATCGTGACCAAGAGCCACGGTTCGACCAACCCCTACAACATGGTTCGTGCCACGCTGGACGCGCTCAAGCGCTGCTCCACGCCCGCCCAAGTGGCGGCCAAGCGCGGCAAGACGGTTGAAGAAATCTTCAACTGAGCGCCAGGAGATCGAGATGTCTGACAAGAAAACGCTCACGGTCAAGCTGGTCCGCAGCCCGATCGGCTGCCGCGCCGACCATCGCGCGACGGTCGTCGGCCTGGGTCTTCGCAAGCTGAACAGCACGAAGACGCTGGAAGACACGCCCGCGGTGCGCGGCATGATCAACAAGATCGCCTACCTGGTGCAGGTGCTGTAAGCACAGCATCGACGAGGAATAGAAGATGCAACTCAATACCATCAAGCCCGCCGCTGGTGCCAAGCACGCCAAGCGTCGCGTGGGCCGTGGCATCGGCTCGGGTCTGGGTAAGACCGCCGGCCGTGGTCACAAGGGTCAGAAGTCGCGCGCCGGTGGCTTCCACAAGGTCGGCTTCGAAGGCGGCCAGATGCCGCTGCAGCGTCGCCTGCCCAAGCGTGGTTTCAAGTCCCTGGCTCGTCCGTTCAACGCGGAAGTGACGCTGTCGGAACTGAACCAGCTGACCGGCGATGAAATCGACCTGCTGACGCTGAAGGCTGTCGGCCTGGTGTCGGAGCTGGCGAAGTCGGTGAAGGTCATCAAGTCCGGCGAGATCACCCGCAAGGTGTCGATCAAGGGTCTGGGCGTGACGGCCGGCGCGAAGGCGGCGATCGAAGCCGCCGGCGGCTCCGTCGCTTAATCAGCCAAGCACAGGACTAGGCGGCAGTGGCAAGCAACGCATCCCAGTTGGCCAAGAGCGGCAAGTTCGGCGACCTGCGTCGCCGGCTGGTGTTCCTGGTCCTCGCGCTGGTGGTTTACCGCATCGGGGCGCACATCCCCGTGCCCGGTATCGATCCGGCGCAGCTTCAGCAGCTGTTCAAGGGCCAGCAGGGCGGGATCCTGAGCCTATTCAACATGTTCTCGGGCGGTGCGTTGTCGCGCTTCACCGTCTTCGCGCTGGGCATCATGCCCTACATCTCGGCCTCGATCGTCATGCAGCTCATGACCTACGTGGTGCCGAGCCTGGAAGCGCTGAAGAAGGAAGGCGAGGCGGGGCGTCGCAAGATCACGCAGTACACGCGCTATGGCACGCTGGGCTTGGCGATCTTCCAGAGCCTGAGCATCGCGTTCGCGCTGGAGAGCTCTCCGGGGCTGGTGTTGAGCCCGGGCTTCGGGTTCCGCATCACTGCGGTGACCAGTCTGGTGGCCGGCACGATGTTCCTGATGTGGCTGGGTGAGCAGATCACCGAACGCGGTCTGGGCAACGGCATCTCGATCCTGATCTTCGGCGGCATCGCCGCTGGTCTGCCGGGAGCGATCGGTGGCCTGCTCGAGCTGGTTCGTACCGGTGCGATGAGCGTGTTCTCGTGCCTGATCGTGATCGTGATCGTGGCCGCGGTGACTTACCTGGTTGTGTTCGTCGAACGTGGCCAGCGCAAGATCCTGGTGAACTACGCGAAGCGTCAGGTCGGGAACAAGGTCTACGGTGGCCAGAGCTCGCATCTGCCGCTGAAGCTGAACATGTCGGGTGTGATTCCGCCGATCTTCGCGTCGTCGATCATCTTGCTGCCCACCACGCTGGTGAGCTGGTTCGCGACTGGCGACAGCATGCGCTGGCTGAAGGACATCGCCGATGCGCTGCGTCCGGGACAACCGATCTATGTGCTGCTGTATTCGGCTGCGATCGTGTTCTTCTGCTTCTTCTACACGGCGCTGGTGTTCAACAGCCGTGAGACCGCAGACAACCTGAAGAAGAGCGGTGCGTTCATCCCCGGGATCCGTCCCGGTGACCAGACGGCTCGGCACATCGACAAGATCCTGTCCCGGCTGACGCTGGCCGGGGCGGTGTACATCACCGGCGTGTGCCTGCTGCCTGAGTTCCTGACGCTGAAGTACAACGTCCCGTTCTATTTCGGTGGCACGTCGCTGTTGATCATCGTGGTCGTCACGATGGACTTCTGGGCCCAGGTCCAGTCCTATGTGATGAGCCAGCAGTATGAGTCCCTGCTGAAGAAGGCCAGCTTCAAGGCCAACTGATGCACCAGGCTAGGTAAATATTCAGACCCAATTCGGCAAGTATCGAAGGTATGGCGAAAGACGACGTCATTCAGATGCAAGGCGAGATTCTCGAGAACCTCCCGAATGCAACCTTCCGAGTCAAGCTGGAGAACGGTCACGTCGTTCTCGGTCACATTTCCGGGAAGATGCGGATGCACTACATCCGAATCCTCCCGGGCGACAAGGTGACTGTGGAATTGACGCCGTACGATTTGAGTCGTGCTCGCATCGTGTTCCGGGCGAAGTGAGCTTTTTAGCAACCCCCGGATTAACGCTGATTGAGCGAACAGAGTAGGTCAAGGAGCAGACCATGAAAGTTTCGGCATCCGTCAAGAAGATGTGCCGCAATTGCAAGATCATCCGTCGTAATGGCGTGGTGCGTGTGATCTGTACCGATCCCCGCCACAAGCAGCGCCAAGGCTGATTGGCCTCACGACTGCAAGCGAATTAGAGGACGCACATGGCACGTATTGCTGGTATCAACATTCCGCCGCACAAGCACACAGAGATCGGTCTGACCTCGATCTACGGCATTGGCCGTACGACCGCGCAGAAGATCTGCAACAGCTGCGGCATTCCGCTGGACAAGAAGGTCAAGGACCTGACCGACTCCGATCTGGAAAAGATCCGTGAGGAAGTGGGCCGCCTGACCATCGAAGGCGACCTGCGTCGCGAGATGTCCATCAACATCAAGCGCCTGATGGACCTGGGTTGCTATCGTGGCTTCCGCCATCGCCGTGGCCTGCCGGTGCGCGGCCAGCGTACCCGCACGAACGCCCGTACCCGCAAGGGTCCGCGCAAGTCGGCGGCGACCGGCAAGAAGTAATCGGCGGCATCTGAAGAAAGCAAACCATGGCAAAAGCACCCAATAACTCGGCTGCCCAGCGCGTTCGCAAGAAGGTTCGGAAGAACGTTGCCGACGGCATCGCCCACGTGCACGCGTCGTTCAACAACACCATCATCACGATCACCGATCGTCAAGGTGGTGCGCTGTCCTGGGCCTCCTCGGGCGGCCAGGGCTTCAAGGGCTCGCGCAAGTCGACCCCCTTCGCGGCCCAGGTGGCTGCTGAAGTGGCCGGCCGTGCCGCTCAGGAGCAAGGCATCAAGAACCTGGACGTCAAGATCAAGGGCCCCGGCCCGGGTCGCGAATCCTCGGTGCGTGCCCTGGCCGCGCTGGGCATCCGCATCAACTCGATCTCCGACGTGACGCCGGTGCCGCACAACGGCTGCCGTCCGCAGAAGCGTCGTCGCATCTAAGCGCTTGCGCAGAGCGGTCGCAATCAGTGCGATAATCGCTGATTCGATCAGATCCAGCCGGCTGGCGCGTCAGTGCCAGCCGGCCGTTTTGCTGAGGATGGTGGAAACGCCCCTCGGCCGAAGTCTTCGACTTCTTGAAGCCCACCGTCCGAGCCTACAAAAACACTGGCCGGACTCGCGCGCAGCCTGGAATGTCTCCGGGCGCGCGTCAGATTGATGAAGGACACGCAAAGTGGCACGTTACCTCGGCCCGAAGGCCAAACTTTCCCGCCGTGAAGGCACCGACCTGTTCCTGAAGAGCGCCCGCCGCGCCATCAGCGACAAGGCCAAGTTCGACACCAAGCCCGGCCAGCACGGCCGTACTTCGGGCCAGCGCACCTCCGACTTCGGCCTGCAGCTGCGCGAGAAGCAGAAGGTCAAGCGCATGTACGGCGTGCTGGAGCGCCAGTTCCGCCGCTACTTCGCCGAAGCCGAGCGCCGCAAGGGCTCGACCGGTGTGAACCTGCTGGTCCTGCTGGAATCGCGCCTGGACAACGTCGTCTATCGCATGGGCTTCGGCTCGACGCGCGCGGAAGCCCGCCAGCTGGTCTCGCACAAGAGCATCACGGTGAACGGCGAGGTCGTGAACATCGCTTCCTACCTGGTGAAGGCCGGTGACGTCGTCGCCGTGCGCGAGAAGGCCAAGAAGCAGCTGCGCATCGCCGACAGCCTGAAGCTGGCCGAGTCGATCGGCCTGCCGGCCTGGGTGGCCGTCGACGCCACCAAGATGGAAGGCGTCTTCAAGAAGACGCCGGATCGCGACGAGTTCGGCGCCGAGATCAACGAATCGCTGATCGTTGAGTTGTACTCGCGTTAATTCTTTCGTGCCTGCCGAGCGGCCCCGCAGGGGCCTGCTCGGCTTTTCCTCGTCCGGGCGTCGTCAGCTGTATTGGGCGCGCCTGGTTGGTCCCTCAGCCTTATCGGTGTAACGAACCGAGGGTATTGAAAGAAAGACCTCATGCAAACGAATCTGCTCAAACCCAAATCCATCACTGTGGAGCCCCTGGGCGGTCATCGCGCCAAGGTGATCCTGGAGCCGTTCGAACGCGGCTATGGCCACACCCTGGGCAACGCCCTGCGCCGTGTGCTGCTGTCCTCGATGGTGGGTTATGCGCCGACGGAAGTGACGATCGCGGGCGTGCTGCACGAGTACTCCGCCATCGACGGCGTTCAGGAAGATGTGGTCCACATCATGCTGAACCTGAAGGGCGTGGTGTTCCGCCTGCACAACCGTGAGGAAGTGACGCTGGTCCTGCGCAAGGAAGGCGAAGGCCCCGTCACCGCCGCTGACATCCAGACCCCGCACGACGTCGAGATCATCAACCCTGAGCACGTCATCGCCCACCTGTCGCAAGGCGGCAAGCTGGACATGCAGATCAAGGTCGAGAAGGGCCGCGGCTACGTGCCTGGCAACATGCGCCGCTATGGCGACGAGCCGACCAAGGCCATCGGTCGCATCGTGCTGGACGCCTCGTTCAGCCCGGTCAAGCGCGTCAGCTATGCCGTCGAGAACGCCCGCGTCGAGCAGCGTACCGACCTGGACAAGCTGGTCATGGAGATCGAGACCAACGGCGCGATCAGCCCGGAAGAAGCGATCCGCGCCTCGGCCAAGATCCTGGTCGAGCAGATGGCCGTCTTCGCCCAGCTGCAAGGCACCGATCTGGTCGACGTCTTCGACCAGGCGCCGGCCGCCCGTTCCAGCAGCTTCGATCCGATCCTGCTGCGTCCGGTCGACGAGCTCGAGCTGACCGTGCGCTCGGCCAACTGCCTGAAGGCCGAGAACATCTATTACATCGGTGACCTGATCCAGCGCACCGAGACCGAGCTGCTGAAGACCCCGAACCTGGGTCGCAAGTCGCTCAACGAGATCAAGGAAGTGCTCGCCTCGCGCGGCCTGACCCTGGGCTCGCGTCTCGAGAACTGGCCGCCCCAAGGTCTCGACAAGCGTTGATTTTTTGAAAGAGGGCGGGTCTGAGGACCCGTCCGGTGCCCCCGGCAGTACCTGATCCGGCTGCCGGCAATAACTGAAGGAAAGGAAAGCACCATGCGCCACCGTAACGGCCTCCGCAAACTGAACCGCACCAGCGAACACCGCGCCGCGATGTTCCGCAACATGGCGGTCTCGCTGCTGCAACACGAAGCGATCAAGACCACGCTGCCCAAGGCCAAGGAACTGCGTCGCATCGTCGAGCCGCTGATCACCCTGGCCAAGGAACCGACCGTCGCCAACCGTCGCCTGGCGTTCAACCGCCTGCGTGACCGCGACATCGTCGTCAAGCTGTTCAACGAGCTGGGCCCCCGTTTCGCCACCCGTCCGGGCGGCTACACCCGCATCCTGAAGATGGGCTTCCGTGTCGGCGACAACGCTCCGATGGCGTACGTCGAACTGGTTGATCGTCCGGAAGCGGCTGAAGGCGACGCCGCTGAATAATCAGCGACCCGCTCAAGCGCATGAAGGCCAGCAGCAATGCTGGCCTTTTTTCTTGTGTATCCGCGATACGCGCAGCGCAGACCGGGCATGGCGCCAGTCCAACGACAGGCCGTGCCGCTTGGCGCTAAGCTTCGCGCCTTTCCGATCTCTCGACGACGCGGTCCACGAAGCCGCACGCGTCCCGCGTTCATGACCCCTCTTGCCTTGATGCGACGCCTGATGCCGGCGCTGGTCCTGTTGCTGACCCTGGCCTCGGCGCTGCTGGCCGTCCCGGCTCGCGCCGACGATTTCCTCGACCCGGACCAGGCCTTCAAGGTCGACGTGCAGTTGACCGGCGATCGCGAGTTCCAGCTGAACTTCACGATCGCGCCCGGCTATTACATGTACCGCGACCAGTTCAAGCTGGAACCGGCGGGCGCGACGCTGGGCGACATCGCCTGGCCGACGCCCAAGCGCAAGTTCGACGAGACCTTCCAGAAGGAAGTCGAGACCTACCGCGACCGGCTGAGCATCAAGGTGCCGGTGACGGCGCTGCAGGCGGCGCCGCTGAAGCTGGTGCTGACCGGCCAAGGCTGCGCGGACAAGGGCTTGTGCTATCCGCCGATGAAGAGCGAGCTGACGCTGGGCCTGAAGGGCTTCGGCGGCGATGGCGGGGTGAAGATCGGTGCGGCGCCGGACGCGCTGAGCGGTTTCGGCGTATCGAACGCGGTGGCGTCGACGCCGGCAGCCGCGGCGACCGGCAACGCCGAAGGCGCGGTCGCAGGCGCCGCGGCGTCTCGTTCGAGCTCGCCGCTGGACGAGGTGCTGGCTTCCGGCCGCCTGTGGCTGGTCATCGGCGCGTTCTTCGCGGCCGGCGTGCTGTTGTCGCTGACGCCGTGCGTGCTGCCGATGCTCCCCATCCTGTCGTCGATCATCGTCGGCCAGGGCGGCACGCCGTCGCGGGCGCGCGGCTTCTTCCTGGCCTTCAGCTACTCGCTGGGCATGGCGCTGCTGTACACGGCGCTGGGCGTCGCGGCGGGCCTCGCGGGCGGAGGCCTGGCAGCCTACCTCCAGAAGCCCTGGGTGCTGACGCTGTTCGCGCTGCTCCTGATCGGCTTCTCGCTGTCGATGTTCGGCGTCTACGAGATCCAGTTGCCGAGCCGCTTCACCGGCGGCGTGTCCGATGCGACCCAGCGCTTGCCCGCCGGCAAGTTCTTCAGCGTCTTCGTGATGGGCGCACTCTCCGCGCTGATCGTGAGCCCCTGCGTCGCGGCGCCGCTGGCCGGCGCGCTGCTCTACATCAGCCAGACCGGCAATGTGGCGGTCGGCGGCCTGGCGCTGTTCGCGCTGGCCTGGGGCATGAGCGTCCCGCTGCTGCTGCTCGGCCTGTCGGCGGGCACGCTCCTGCCGCGCGCCGGGCCCTGGATGGAAACGGTCAAGTATTTCTTCGGGCTGCTGCTGCTGTCGGTCGCGCTGTGGATCGTGCAGCCGGTGCTGCCTGCGGTCGTCGCGCAGCTGCTCTGGGGGGCGCTGTTGATCGCGCTGGCCGCGCTGCTGGGGCATTTCCAGCGCGCCGAGGCCAACACGCCCCGCGTGTGGCTGCGCAAGAGCGCAGCCGTCGCGGCGATGGTGTTCGGCGTGTCGCAGTTCATTGGCGTCGCGGCTGGAGGCACCGACACGCTGAAGCCTTTGGCGGGTGTCGTTGGCGCGGGTAAGGGCGCAGCCGCGGCGGTCGCCACGGGAGAGCCGGTCGCGGTGAACTTCCACAAGGTCAAGAGCGTCGCCGAGCTCGACGAGGCGCTGCGCACCGCCGGCAAGCCGGTGATGCTGGATTTCTACGCCGACTGGTGCGTGTCCTGCAAGGAGATGGAGCGCTTCACCTTCACCGACGCGCGCGTGCAGGCGAAGCTCGCCGGCGCGCTGTTGCTGAAGGCTGATGTCACGGCGAACAACGCCGAAGACCGCGAACTGCTCAAGCGCTTCAAGCTGTTCGGTCCCCCAGGCACGATCTTTTTCGACCCCAAGGGGGAGGAACTGGCTGGCGCGCGAGTCATCGGCTTCCAGGACGCTGACCGCTTCCTCCAATCGCTGCAGGCGGCCGGCCTTTGAATCTTGCGAAGACTGTCGTCAGAAGTTGAGACGACGGTCGATTCCGTGCTACACTCTCTTTCTTCGATCGCGGGGTGGAGCAGTCTG
>NZ_VOSR01000869.1:0-837 GCF_007997345.1 Mitsuaria sp. TWR114 | reverse complement strand
CGACGCGCCGCGCTGGCGCTCGTCGCCGTGATCGCCACGGCCGCGCTGCCCGCCCAGGCCCACGAGACCCTCAAGCTCGACGCGCCCAAGCCCAATCTCGCGCCGACGCCGCCGATGGGCTGGAACTCCTGGAACAAGTTCGCCTGCAACGTCAGCGAGCAGCTGATCCGGCAGCAGGCCGATGCGATGGCCGCCTCCGGCATGAAGGCCGCTGGCTACCAGTACATCGTCATCGACGACTGCTGGCAGAAGAGCCGCGACGCCGACGGCAACATCCAGGCCGACCCCGAGCGCTTCCCGTCGGGCATCAAGGCGCTGGCCGACTACGTCCATGCCAGGGGCCTCAAGTTCGGGCTCTATTCCGACGCCGGCTCGCTGACCTGCGGCGGCCGGCCCGGCAGCGCGGGCCATGAGTTCCAGGACGCGCGCCAGTACGCCCGCTGGGGCGTCGACTACCTCAAGTACGACTGGTGCCACACCGGCCCCCGCAACGCCGAGGCGGCCTACACCATCATGGCCAAGGCGCTGCGCGAATCGGGCCGCGACATCGTGCTGTCGATCTGCGAATGGGGCACCGACCATCCCGAGCGCTGGGGGCCCACCGTCGGCCACCTGTGGCGCACCACCGGCGATATCTTCGACGCGTGGTCCGGCAAGAAGGACTGGTCGCACGGCATGACCGACATCCTGGACATGCAGGTCGAGCGCGCCGCCCATGCCGGCCCCAATGCCTGGAACGACCCCGACATGCTGGAGGTCGGCAACGGCGGCATGAGCACCACCGAGTACGAGTCCCACTTCTCGCTCTGGGCCATGCTGGCCGCGCCGCTGATCGCC
>NZ_VOSR01000868.1:0-687 GCF_007997345.1 Mitsuaria sp. TWR114 | reverse complement strand
TGGCCGCCGCGCGGCGGCATGGCGTCCCTGCGGCGCGTCCGGATTCGTTACATCTGCCGCGACGCGTCGCCGCGCAAGCGCCTATCCTCCCTCGCTCAAGGGGGCGGCGCGCGGCTTGCTCCTGTGCTGCAATCAATCCTCATCTCCGGCGAAGGCGGGCAGCATGGCTCAAGACTCGGACAGGGGCCCCGGGGCCTGGTGGGCATTCCTGAGGCGGCGCTGGGTGGCGCGCCGCGACCCGCCCGCGCGGGTGGCCGCGGCGGACGAGGCGCAGTTGATGGACGGCCTCAAACGCGAGGCCGCCCGGGCGCAGCGCCATCGCCACGACGGCGTGCTGATGCTGCTGGAACTTGATCCCTGGACCCGCCTGCAGCAGCAGCACGGCGAGGAATGCCTGCAGGCGCTGGACGAGCGCCTGGACCAGCTGATGCGGCAGCAATTGCGCGGCGGCGACTGGCTGCTGCCGCTGCCGCGCGGCGTCTGGGCCGCCTACCTGCCGTGCACCGATCCACTGGGCGCGCTGGACGCGGCGACCGGCTGCGGGCGCGCGTCGCGACGCTGGACTACCGCTGGCAGGGCCAGTCGCTCCCTTTGAGCGCGAGCCTGGGCCTGGCCCATTGGCAGGACTGGCGGCGCGAGCCGCAGCAGGGTGCTGACCAGCTGCTGCAGCAGGCGCGCCAGGCGCTG
>NZ_VOSR01000867.1:0-7196 GCF_007997345.1 Mitsuaria sp. TWR114 | reverse complement strand
CGTGCTGGCGCTGCTGATGCGGGCGCAGCTGGCCGCCCCGTCGCAGACCCTGATCGACGCGCCGCTGTTCCAGCAGCTGTTCACCATGCATGGCACGGTGATGATGTTCCTCTTCGCCGTGCCGATGGTGGAGGCGATCGCCGTCTACCTGCTGCCCAACATGCTGGGCGCGCGCGACCTGCCCTTCCCGCGCCTGTCCGCCTATTCCTACTGGATGTACGCGATCGGCGGGCTGGCCTTCTACGCCACGCTGTTCTGGCAGCTGGCGCCGGACTCGGGCTGGTTCATGTATCCGCCGCTGAGCGGCTCGCGCTACTCGCCAGGCCTGAACGCCGACTTCTGGCTGCTGGGCATCGGCTTCATCGAGATCTCCGCGATCGCCGGCGCCATCGAGCTGATCACCGGCATCTTGATGACGCGGGCGCCCGGCATGAGCCTGGGCCGCATGCCGGTCTATGCCTGGGCGATGCTGGTGGTGGGCCTGATGATCGTGCTGGCCTTCCCGGCGGTGATCGCCGGCACGGCGCTGCTGGAGCTCGAGCGGGCCTTCGACTGGCCGATCTTCGACGCGACGAGGGGCGGCGATCCGCTGCTGTGGCAACACCTGTTCTGGTTCTTCGGCCACCCGGAGGTCTACATCATCTTCCTGCCGGCGGCGGGGCTGGTGTCGACCATGGTGCCCGCGCTGGCGAGGACCTCGCTGATCGGCCGGCATGCGGTCACCGCGGCGCTGATCGCCATCGGCGCGGTCAGCTTCCTGCTCTGGCTGCACCACATGTTCACCGCGGGGCTGGGCGGGCTGGGGCTGAGCCTGGTGTCGATCTTCAGCGTCGCGATCGCGATCCCCGGGGCGCTGCAGATCTTCGCGTGGATCGGGACGCTGTGGCGCGGCCGCCTGAGGTGGACGACGGCGACCTGGTTCCTGGTCGGCTTCCTGGTGACCTTCGTGCTGGGTGGGCTTACCGGGGTGATGCTGGCGCTGCTGCCGATCGACTGGCAGGTCCATGACACCTACTTCGTCGTCGCGCATTTCCATTACGTGCTGATCGGCGGCATGGTGCTGCCGATGTTCGCGGCCCTCTACCACTGGATGCCGCTGTGGAAGGGGCGCGCGCTGTCGGAGCGGGCCGGCCGCTGGGTCTTCGGACTCGTCTTCGGCGGCTTCCACCTGACCTTCTTCCCGATGCACCTGGCAGGCATGTTGGGCATGCCGCGCCGCGTCCACACCTATCCGGCGGGCCTGGGGCTGGAAGTGCCCAACCTGCTGTCGTCGATCGGCGCGGTCGTCATCGCGGCGGGGGTGCTGCTGTTCGTCGTCGACCTGGTCCGCAGCCAACGCGGCCCGGAGCAATCGCACAACGACCCCTGGCGCTCGTCGACGCTGGAGTGGCTGCCGAGCGAGGCCTACGGCACCCGCAGCATTCCGCATGTCGAGCATCACGAGCCGCTGTGGCACCGGCCCGAGTTGCATGAGGAGGTCGAGGCCGGCGCGCATTGGCTGCCCGGCACGGTCACCGGTGGCCGGGAGACCTTGATCACCAGCCCGGTCCGGGCCCATCCGCTGCGCGTGGTCGTGCTGGCGGGCGACAGCCTGTGGCCCTTGCTGGCCGCGATCGGCACGGCGGCCTTCTTCCTGCTGATGACCGTCAAGCAGGTGGGCGGCACGGTGGCGGGCGGCGTGCTCGCGCTGGTGGCGATCTGGGCCTGGCTGTGGCAGACGGACCGGGCGCCGGCCGCCGAGGACGCGCAGGCGGCGGACGGCGTGCTGCTGCCGCTGGGCGCATCGGGCTGGCAGGCGCCGTCGTTCTGGGGCGTGGTGATCCTCATCGTGGTCGAGGCGACGATCTTCGCGTCGATGGCCTTCGCGCACCTGCATGTCGCGATGCGCCTGGACGTCTGCCCGCCGCCCGGGGTCGGCTTGGCGGGCGTCGACGCGCTCTGGCTGCAGACGCTGGGCTTCGCGCTCAGCGCGCTGCTGATGGCATGGACCGGCCGCGGCGCCTGGCGCACGCCAGTGCCGGCCTGGCGAAGCGCGTTGCTGCTGCCCGCGTTCGCCCTGGCGGCATGGGCCTTCCACGCGGGGTTGAGGGCCGCATGGCCGGCCGACCGCCCCCCGACGCTGGACGCATGGACGGGCACGCTGGCCGCGCTGCACGCGCTGCAAGGGCTGCAGATCGTGGTGGCAGCGCTGCTGGCGCTGTACTACGGCGTGCGCATCGCCAGCGGCCTGGTCCGTCCCCGCCAGCACGCCACCCGCGAATCGGTGGTGCTGCTCTGGGGGTGGATCTGCCTGCAGGGCGTGATCACGGTGTGGTGGCCGCGCTGGGTGGCTTGATCGCCGACGCGAATCGCGCCCCACCCGGGCTTCCCCCAGAAGGTGGCCCCTCTTCTCTCCCCCCTCGAGAACCAGTTTGAGTCATGGCGAAACCGGCCTCGATTTCGAGAATGGGCACCTTCCACCGGCATGGGGTCGATGACGGCGAAAGGCAGTAGCGATGTTGAAGCAAGTCGAGTGCAGGGAGGCGCCGCATTTGAGCGCGCAGCAGAGTGATCGAACCGGGCCTCGGCCCGGGACGGTGTGGGTCTACAGCAAGGGACAGTCGCCCTACGAGTTCTGTCCCTCCCGGGATCCGTGCTCGCCCAACGAGTGGCCCTACAACCTGCAGGCGCTGCGCGGCACGCCGGACCACGAGGACATCCTGGCGTGGCATCTCGGGAGGTACCACGAGTTCTCGCGCGTCGAGCTGGAAGCGCTCATGCAGCTGTTGATCCGACACGTCGGCGATCGGCAGATCAGCGTTGCCGTCTACCACGACGTCGACACGGGCCGCCGCCACCTCTGGTTCACGGTCTGGGGCTTCTCGATGGACCGCTGGAGCGAGGCGTCGACGCTGATTCAGCGGTTTGAAGACGACTGGGCCTCCAACCGGGCGCTGAGCCAGCTGCTCTGGGTGGTGGACGTCACCGCAAGCCCTGGCAGGTTCGAGGCCAGGGATCATGCCGCCGCGTCCGTTCAAGCCTGAGGCGCCTCACGCCGGGCCAAATACGCGCTCACGGGCAGCAGTCCCCGCATCCAAGGAGCCGTTGACTCCTCGCGCCGTTCATCCGGCGTGGCGGTCGTGGCCGGCCGGGGGAACCGCCGGCCGGCCGCTGCGAGACCTGGCGAGAAGGTCCTCAGACGCCGAGCAGCGACACCGCCTTGGTGTTCAGGTAGGCCTCGAGCGCCTCGGGGCCGCCTTCCGACCCGTAGCCCGAATCCTTGACGCCACCGAAAGGCATCTCGGCGGACGGCGTGGCCGGCTGGTTGATCCAGAGCATCCCGACCTCGACGCGCTGCGCGAGCAGATGGGCGTTCTTGATCGACTTGGTGAAGGCATAACCGGCCAGGCCGAAGGGCAGCCGGTTGGCTTCCGCGATGGCGTCCTCGAGGGTGTCGAAGCCGCGAATCGCCGCGATCGGCCCGAATGGCTCATCGTTGAAGACCGAGGCGTCCAGCGGCACGTCCGCCAGGATGGTGGGCGCGAAGAAGTTGCCCGCCGTCCCGACGCGCTCCCCGCCGGTGGCGATCTTGGCGCCGCGCTCTCGCGCCTCGGCGACGATCTTGGACATCGCGACGACGCGCCGCTCGTTCGCCAGCGGGCCGAGCGTCGTGCCTTCGGCCAGGCCGTCGCCAAGCTTGAGACCCTGCGCGTGCTTGACCATCGCGGCGGTGAACTCGTCCTTCAGGCTGTTGTGGACCAGGAAGCGCGTGGGCGAGATGCAGACCTGTCCCGCGTTGCGGAACTTCGCGCCGCCGGCCGCCTTGACCGCCAGCGCGACATCGGCGTCCTCCGCCACGATCACCGGCGCATGACCGCCCAGTTCCATCGTCACCCGCTTCATGTGGGCGCCGGCCAGCGCCGCCAGCTGCTTGCCGACCGGCGTCGACCCGGTGAAGGTGACCTTGCGGATGACCGGGTGGGGAATGAGGTAGCTGGAGATCTCGGCCGGATCGCCGAAGACCAGCCCGACGGTGCCGGGCGGCACGCCGGCGTCGACGAAGGTCTGCAGCAGCGCCGCCGGGGATGCCGGCGTCTCCTCGGGCGCCTTCACGAGGAAGGAGCATCCGGTGGCCAGGGCCGCGCCGAGCTTGCGCACGATCTGGTTGACCGGGAAGTTCCACGGCGTGAAGGCGGCCACCGGCCCGACCGGTTCCTTCAGCACCAGCTGCTGCGCCGCCAGGTTGCGCGACGGCACGATGCGCCCATAGACGCGGCGGCCTTCGTCGGCGAACCACTCGATGATGTCGGCGCCGGCGAGCACCTCGACCTTGGCCTCGGCCACCGGCTTGCCTTGCTCCTGGGTCAGCAGCCGGGCGATGTCGGGCGCGCGTTCGCGCAGCAGCGCGGCGGCGCGGCGCATGGTGGCGGCGCGCTCGTGCGCGGACACCTGGCGCCAGGCCTCGAAGCCCTTGCGGGCAGCTTCGAGCGCGCGGTCCAGGTCGACCTGGCCGGCATGGGCCACCTTGCCGATGACGGCACCGGTGGCCGGGTTGCGCACGTCGATGGTCTTGCCGCCGGCCGCATCGACCCATTCGTTGGCGATCAGCAGGCGGACATCGGGATAGGAAGGCGTCGTCATGGCGGGTCCTCGTGGCATCGCCCACGCGGCCGAGGCGGACGCGACGGCGGCGGGCGGGGGTGAACGATGGCGGCCACTCTACCCGCTCCCGCCGCGCCGCTGGGCGAGGCGTGGGGAGTCCGACGCCGTGCCGGCCCATTGCACGCCATGCGCCCAAACGGGCGCCGGCGCAGGATCAATCAGGCCGCTTGAGCACCTTCACCGCCCTCGCCCGCTCCTGCAGCGCGGCTTCGATGCGCCCCATGTCCACGCGCTCGCTGAACTGCCGCTGCTGCGGCGTCAGCTCGGTCCGGCGCTTGACGACGATGGCCCGCGCCTCCGGCGAGAGCGCCGCATGGACGGCGTTGCTCGCCTGGCCCCAGCACCGGGCCTGCTCGAGCAGACGCGGCGTCGGCAGCGTCGGCCCGACGCCCAGCAGCCCGGCGGTGGAGCTGAGGATCATCTGCCCCACGGCGGTGGCGACCTGGTCGCTGCGCAGCGACTCGGCGATGCAGAAGACGATCAGCGACTGCAGCCGGAACAGCTCCTCCCCGTTCGCCTGCGGCAGCCGCCGCACCGCGGCGTCGAGCCCGCTGGCGGTCGGCTGCATCTGGTCCAGCGTGCTGGCATAACGCTCGAAGCGGCGGCCATCGATGTCGGCCACGTAGAGGTCCTTCTCCTGCAGCGTCAGCCGCACGCCGGGCGCGTTGCCGGTCTTGTCGTCGCCGGGCTTGAGCAGCACCTGGAATTGCCCGTGGCCGGGCCGGCAGATGCGATAGAAGCCGTTGTCGAAGCGGATCAGGTGGGTTTCCTCGGTGGTCGCGTCGCGCAGCGTCGCGATCTGCCGGGCCCAGTCCGCGTTGATTCGCAGCAGGTGCATGGGGTGTCTCCCTTTTTCGAAGCAGCCCGCAGGCTAGCCGCGCCTCAAGGCGGAGCCAGTGACCAAAGTCCGGTGCCGCGCGACCGGCCCGGGCAAGCCGATTGCCCCGCGGGCGGCACCTGCGCTGATGAATCGATCGGGATGACGGTGTCGACCGGATGGCTGTCGCGGCTTCTCGCGACATGGATGTTGGGCCTGCTGACGGCGGCGTCGACGGCCTGGGCGCAGGAGGCGCCGAGCGCGCCCGTCGATCCCGACAAGGTGCTGGAGGCCGCGCGCAAGGACCTGGCCCAGCTGCAGCGGCAGCAGGACAAGGGGCTGGACGACGAGGCCGACCTGCAGGATTTGCGCAAGCAGGCGTTGTCGGTGCAGTCGCGCGCCGAGGAGGCGTCGGCGGCGCTGGAGCCGCGGCTCACCGACGCCCGCGCGCGGCTGGCCCAGCTGGGCGACGCGCCGGCGGGCGCGAAGGAGCCGCCCGAGCTTGCCGCGCAGCGCGCGCAGCTGGCGCGCGAGATCGCCGACACCGACGCGCAGGTCAAGCTCGCCAAGCTCACCGCCGTGGAGGCCGGCCAGGCGATCGCCGGCGCCGAGCAGAACCGCCGGATGCAGCTGGGCGCGCGGCTCGGAGAGCGCGTGCCCTCCCCGCTGCAATCGGGTTTCTGGACCGGACTGGCCCGCGAGGGGCCGGGCGACCTGGCGCGGGTGCGCGCGTTCTGGCAGTCGCTGGCCGATCTCTGGCGCGCCGTGCCGGCCCGGGGCTGGCTGGTGCTGGCGGGCGCGGCGGCCCTGGTGCTGCTCGTCACCCACGCGCTGCTGCGCCTGATCGCCCACCTGTGCGCGACCCGCGTGCCGCCGGGCCGGCTGCGGCGCTCGCTTTACGCGGTGAGCCTGGTGACGCTGCGCACGCTGCGACCCGGCCTGATCGTCCACGGCCTGATGCTGACGCTGGGCGCCACGGAGCCGGTGGCGCCGGTGCTGGCCGGCTGGCTGGACACCGTCGAGGCCATCGTCTGGTTCGGCGGCTTCGTCGCGGGCCTGGGCGCCGCCGCGCTGATGCCGCGCAAGCCCTCGTGGCGCCTGCTGCCCGCGCCGGATGAGACGGCCGCGCGGCTGGCCTGGTTCCCGCACACGCTGGCCGCCGCGGCGATGCTGGGCTGGTTGACCTCCCGGACGGCGGCGACGCTGGAGATCAGCCTGGCCTGGACCGGCGCCGCGCATGCGCTGGCGGCGCTGACCTTCGTGGCGGTGCTGGCCCTGGCGGCCAGGCAGTTGCCAAGACGCGGTGCGCCCGTGGATGCGCCTGGGGACGCGTCCGGGAAAGCGCCCGGGAAGACGGCCGGATCAAAGGACGCCGATGGCGCGCCCCGGTCGGCCGAGCCCGCCATCCGCCCCCTTTGGCTGTCGGTGCTGCGCGCCGGCGTGTGGTTGCTGCTGACCGCCGCGGTGCTGGCGCTGCTGCTGGGCTTCGTGTCGCTGGCCGTGTTCGCGATGAACCAGTTCGTCTGGGCGCTCATCGTGCTGGGCGGCGCCTACCTGGCGAGCGCGCTGGTCGACGACCTGTTCATGACGCTGCTGGCGCCCCTGCCCGCGGCGCCCAAGTCCGACGGCAAGCCCGCCGCGGCGCCCGACGAGGCCCCGGCGCCACCGCGCACCCGCGAGCAGACCGCGCTGCTGCTCTCGGGCCTGTGCCGCATCGCGATCGCCTTCCTGGCGCTGC
>NZ_VOSR01000866.1:0-10306 GCF_007997345.1 Mitsuaria sp. TWR114 | reverse complement strand
CGTCACCGCGACGCGCGGCTCATCGCGGCCTCACTTGGTCTTGCTGGGGGACGACCCCGAGGAAGAGCCGGAGGACGAGCCCGGCGTCGTGCTGCTGGATGCGCCGGGCGTGGCGCCGGTGGAGGCGCTGGACAGGCTGGACGACCCGCTGGTGGTGGACTGGCCGCTCTCGTGCGTCCCGGTGCCGCTGCCCAGCGTGTTGCCGCCCTGCCCGAAGCGCGTCGAGTCGCTGGTGTCCTGCGAACTCATCGACTGCCCCGACGAGGATCCGGTGCCGCTGGACGAGCCCTGCCGCGAGGAGCGCTCCGAACGCCACTTGTTGAAGTCCTCGGAAAACTTCTGGTAGCGGTCCTGGCGCCAGCCGTGATAGTCGTTGTCGAGGCTGCGCATCTGCTCGGCGCGCCACTGCTCGTAGTCGGGGTCGTAATGCTGCCGGCGCTGCGACTGGGCGCCGTAGCCGCCGCCCTGTTCGCCGTAACCGCCGTAGCTGCCCGAACCACCCGAACCGCCATAGCTGCCGGACTGGCCACCATAACCGCCAGACTGCCCTCCGTAGCCGCCGGACTGGCCGCCATAGCCGCCACGCTGGCTGCCCGGATAACCGCGACCTTCGAGTCCGCCACCCTGCGCGTCCTGGCTGCCGCCGTAATGCTCGCCGAGCGAGGCGCCATAGCTGCTGCTCGAGCTGGAGCCGGCCATGCCGCCATAGTCGCCGCGGCGACCGGCATCCTCGCGCCAGCCTTCATGGCGAGGTCCCTGGTCGCGATAAGCGCCCGAGCCGGTGCTGTCACGCCCGTAGCCGCTGGACGCGCCATAGCTGCGGCTGCCGTAGTCGCCGGACCCGCTGTAGCCGCCGTAGCCGCCGCTGTCGCCCTGGCTGCCACCGCCGTAGTTGCCGCTCATCGAGCGCCCGCGGTCACCGCCCCAGCCTTCGTTCTCGTAGCCGCCGCGATAGCCACCCTGGCTCTGGTAGTCGCCGTGGCTGCGGTAGTCCTGGCGGTAGTCGTCGCGCTCGTCGCGGCCCTGGCCATAGTTGCCGCCGTAACCGCCGCTGTAGCCACCGCCGCGCGGGTCATCCCGGTCGGCTTGGAAGCTCGAGCCCTGATAGGCCGCCTGCTGGTCCTCCCGCGACCGGTCCTGGCCGCGCTGGCTGCCCGTCTGCGCCCCGTAGTGCGAACGATCGCGATCGCCCTGGCCCCACTGGTTGTCCTGACGCTGGTCCTGTCTGCCTCGTTGCCCATACTGGTTCATGGCACTTCCTTTCAGGCGTTTCGCCGGTTGTACAAACCCGGCGGCCCATGCCGCCGAATCCACAAGGGATCAAGGCAAACCTCATGCCGGCGTCGACGGACCTGACGGCCGGGATCGCCGTGTTCATCGGGCATCCACGGCACAACAGCGACACGGACGCGGAACGTGGGCGGGACATCGGCGCGGCGTCGGCACCGCGCCGAGAAAGATCTCAGCGGGCCTGGAGCGCCCGCGCCGCGGTGGCGGCGGCCTGCTCCCGCAGGCTGTGGCGCTTGGCGAAGGCCCAACTGAGTTCGGCGCCCATCAGGAAGACCTGCGTCGAGTAGTAGACCCACAGCATCATCACCACCAGCGAGGCCGCCGCGCCGTAAGCGGAACTGACGCCGCTGCGGCCGATGTAGAGCCCGATCAGCGTCTTGCCCAGGCTGAACAGCGCCGAGGTGATCAGCGCGCCGACCCAGACGTCGCGCCAGCGCACCGGCACGTCCGGCACCCATTTGTAGATGACGGCGAACATCACGGTGATCAGCGCATAGGCGAGCGTGGCGTTCAGCACCTGCGCCAGCAGCACGAACTCCGCGCCCAGCCAGCCGGTCCACCACTTGCTGATCGCCGCCAGCGCGGCGCTGGCGACCATCGACACCATCGACAGGAAACCCAGGCCGAGGATCAGCCCGAGGGACAGCAGCCGCTTGCGCAGCAGCGTCAGCAGGCTTTTCCAGACGGGACCGCTGTTCACCAGCGGCGCCTTCCAGATGCGGTTGAGCGAGTTCTGCAACTCGGCGAAAACCGAGGTCGCGCCCACCAGCAGCACGACGGTCCCGATCGCGGCGGCCCAGCCGCCCTCGTCGGGCCGGTTCACGCGCTTGAGCAGGTCCTCCACGGCCATCGCGCCCTGCGTGCCCAGCAGGTCCGAGAGCTGCGCCATCACCTCGCCGCGCGCGGCCTGCTCGCCGAACACCAGCCCGGCCACGCTGATGACGATCAGCAGCAGCGGCGCGATCGAGAACAGCGTGTAGTAGGCCAGCGCCGCGCCCATGCTGGGCGCGTTGTCGTCGCTCCAGCCTTGCGCGGCCTCGCTGACGATGTCGACGGCTTCACGGACGGCGGTGGGCAGCTTGGGCATGCGGGAGGGCCGCGGCGCGGCGGTGAAGAGTTCCCTTGTTCAGGCAAGGGAAATTCCCGGTCGAGTTGCGTACGAGCGGGCGCGCCGCGCGGAGCAGTGCGGCACGCGATTTGCCTCCTTCCCCTTATCGCAACTGACTAGGAGATCCCCCTCATGGCCAGCACCACCATCGCCTCCGATCGCGTCGAAGGCACCAAGGTCTACAACGGCAACGGCGACAAGCTCGGCACCATCGACAACCTGGTGATCGACAAACGCTCGGGACTCGTCCGCTATGCAGCCCTGGAGTTCGGCGGCTTCATGGGCATCGGCACCGACCGCTATCCCATCCCCTGGAACATGCTCAAGTACGACACCAGCCTCGACGGCTACGTCGTCCCCCTGCGCGAAGACCAGCTCGAGAAGGCCCCACGCTACGCCCAGACCGACCGCCCCGAGTACACCGACGAGTACGGCCGCAAGGTCTACGACTACTACGGCGTCGCCTGGATGTGACGCCCGCCGCGGCGCCCGGCTGGGCGCGGGGCGGCGTTGCAGATCCTCGCCATAGCGCCGCTATGGCTCCGGTCTGCGCCTAGCCCCGCATCCCAGCCGGACACCGCGGCAGGCATCACATCTGTCTCGCCGCGCACGACTGCCCCTTGACCGAGGGCGCGGTGGGCAAAGACAAACGCCCCGTGGAAGCGGGGCGTTTTTTCTTGTGCGCGAGTCGCGTCAGGAGGGCTGGGCGCCGTCCTCGGACGGCCAATCCCGGATGTAGGCCTTCAGCATCCGGTTCTCGAAATCCTGCGCATCCACCACCGTCTTGGCCACGTCGTAGAACGAAATCACGCCCATCAACTGCTTGCCATTGAGCACCGGCATGTAGCGCGCGTGACGACCCAGCATCATCCGCCGCACCTCGTCGATCTCGGTCTCCGGCGTGCAAGTCAGCGGCGCATCATCCATCACGCTGCGCACCAGCCGCGTCCCGACACTCCCGCCGTTGCCCACCACCGCCTGGATGACCTCGCGAAAGGTGAGCATGCCCACCAGGTCGCCAAACTCCATCACGACCAGCGAGCCGATGTCGCGCTCGGCCATGGTCTCGGCCGCTTGCGCCAGCGGCGTGTCCGGAGAGACAGTGAACAGCGTGCTGCCCTTGACGCGCAGGATGTCGGAGACTTTCATGGTCGCCTGAGAAAAACGTGAGGAAAAGTTGGCCGCCAACATAGCACACAATGCCCGGCGCCAGACCTCACCTCACCGCATGACAAGCAGGAGACCACCCATGTCAGGTCCTTCCGACCCGGGCTTTGATACCTTGGCGCTACACGCCGGCGCCGCGCCCGACCCCAGCACCGGCGCCCGCGCCGTGCCGCTGCACCTGACCACCTCCTTCGTGTTCGAAAGCGCCGAACAGGCCGCCGGCCTGTTCAACATGGAGCGCAGCGGACACGTCTACTCCCGGCTGTCCAACCCGACGACCGCCGTGCTGGAGGAACGCATCGCCGCACTCGACGGCGGCGTCGGCGCCATCGCCACCGCCAGCGGCCAGGCCGCACTGCACCTGGCCATCGCCACGATCGCCAGCGCCGGCGACCACATCGTGGCCTCGAGCGCGCTGTACGGCGGCTCGCACAATCTGCTGCACTACACGCTCAAGCGCTTCGGCATCTCGACAACCTTCGTCCGGCCCGGCGACCTCGACGCCTGGCGCGCGGCGATCCGGCCCGAGACCCGGCTGCTGCTCGGCGAAAGCCTGGGCAACCCGGGACTGGACGTGCTGGACATCCCCGCCATCGCCCAGATCGCTCACGACGCCCACCGCCCGCTGCTGGTGGACGCGACCTTCGCAACCCCCTACCTGCAGCAGCCGATCGCGCTGGGCGCCGACCTGGTCCATCACTCGGCGACCAAGTTCCTCTGCGGCCACGGCACCGTGGTGGGTGGGCTGCTGGTCGACGCGGCCGCTTCGACTGGGACCGCGCCCACGCGGCCAGCGGCGACCGCCGCCGCTACGCCGAACTCTGCGAACCCTACGACGGCTTCCACGGCATGGTGTTCAACGAGGAAAGCACGGTGGGCGCCTTCCTGCTGCGCGCGCGCCGCGAAGGCCTGCGCGACTTCGGCGCCTGCATGAGCCCGCACACCGCCTGGCTGATGCTGCAAGGCATCGAGACGCTGCCGCTGCGCATGCAGCGCCACGTGAGCAACGCCCAGCGGATCGCCGAGTTCCTCGAATCGCAGGACATCGTCGAACGCGTCAACTACCCCGGCCTGCCCTCGCACCGCGACCACGCGCTGGCGCAGCGCCTGATGCCCAAGGGCGCCGGCGCGGTGTTCAGCTTCGACCTGAAGGGTGGCCGCGAGCCCGGCCGCCGCTTCATCGAATCGCTGCGGCTGTTCTCGCACCTGGCCAATGTCGGCGATGCGCGCTCGCTGGTGATCCATCCGGCCTCGACGACGCATTTCCGCATGGACGACGCGGCGCTCGCCGCCTCCGGCATCGGCGCAGGAACGATCCGGCTGTCGATCGGCCTGGAGGATCCCGAGGACCTGATCGCCGATCTCAAGTCCGCATTGAAGGTGGCCGCCAAATGAGCGCGATGAAGCTGAACGTCCAGGGCCGCCCGGCCTACGCCTACACCGGCGGCAAGCGCTTCGATGCGACGCTGCCCGTCGTCGTGTTCATCCACGGCGCGCTGCACGACCACAGCGTGTGGACGCTGCTGGCCCGCTACTTCGCCCACCACGGGCGCGGCGTGCTGGCGGTGGACCTGCCCGGCCACGGCCGCAGCGCAGGGCCGGCGCTGGATGACGTCGAGGCGCTCGGCGACTGGATCAACGCGCTGCTGGACACCGCCGGCGTGACGGCCGACCGCGCGGTCTCGCTGGTCGGGCACTCGATGGGATCGCTGATCGCGCTCGAGGCCGCGGCACGGCGCCCGGCGCGCATCGCCAGGCTGGCGATGGTCGGCACGGCCTGGCCGATGAAGGTCTCGGACGCGCTGCTGGCCACCTCGCGCGAGCGGCCGCGCGCGGCGATGGCCATGGTCAACGCGTTCTCGCATGCGACGACCGCCGGCAAGCCGTCCTACCCGGCGCCGGGCGCCTGGCTGCACGGCGGCAATCTCGCGCTGATGGAGCGCATGCAGGATGGCTACGGCGAACGGGGCAACCTGTTCGAGCACGACTTCCTGGTCTGCGATCGCTACCAGGGTGCGCCGCAGGCCGCCGCGAAGCTGACGGCCGCCGGCGTGCGGACCGAGCTCATCCTTGGCGCGAAGGACGTGATGACGCCGCCCAAGGCGGCGAAGCAGCTGGCCGAGTTGCTGGGCGCGCGGGTGCAGACGCTGCCGGCCGGGCATTCACTGATGACCGAGGCGCCGGAAGGGATGTTGAATGCGCTGAAGGCGGCGCTCGGCTGAGCGCCGTACGGTGAGCCCCTCACCCGCGGACGGCCCCGCGAGGGCCGCGCCAGGAGACGCCCATGAGCACCAGCCCCCTGCCCCACGCGCCGCGCGACTCGGACGCCGGCGCGGACCGCGTCAAGGCGATGCGCAGCTTCGCCGAGTTCTATCCCTTCTACCTCGGCGAGCACCGCAACCGCACCTGCCGCCGACTGCACTTCGTCGGCTCGACGCTGGGGCTGGCGTTCCTGGCCTACGCGCTCGCGACGCAGCGCTGGGGCTTCATCCTGATCGGGCTGCTGTGCGGCTACGCCTTCGCCTGGGTGGGGCACTTCGGCTTCGAGAAGAACAAGCCCGCCTCGTTCAAGCGCCCGCTCTACAGCTTCATGGGCGACTGGGTCATGTACAAGGACATCTGGACCGGGAAGATCCGGTTCTGAGCGTCCCCGTGGGAGGGGATTAGGTCGATGCCGACATCGGACCGGCGCTGCCAGCAGCCGGTCAGGACTTGCCCGATTCAGGCAGCAAGGCCTTGGCCGCCTCGATCCGCATCGCCATCGGCAGCGTCGCGTCGTTCATGACGTGCAGCAGGAAGGCGCGGGGGTCGGTGAAGTTCGTCGGGCTGGCTGACTGAACGGCAGGCGTCGACGTCACCCGCGGCGCTTCCGGCGTCGCCTCGCCGGTCAATGCGCGGTCCGAGCGCCCGTCAGGGCGTGCGTCGTCCTGCGGGCCGCGCGGCGCGAGGGCCGCCAGCGCCGCCTCCCACGCCTGCGGCGTGATCGACTTCAAGGACTTCAGCAGATCCGCCTGCCCTTCGGCGCCGGGCGGGATGTCCAGCCACGTCGCCTCGACGAACACCGGCGCGAGATCCGGTGCGACGAACGCCGACCATTGCCCTTCCCGGACTTCGGCCGGCATCACCGGCGGCTCCGTCAGCCAGCGAATGCGCGGGCCCGCGATGCCGGCCAGGTATCGGGACTTCAGGCCCTCGAAGAAGGCGGCGGCCGCCTCAGGCGCGCAGCCGCGCTCCAGCGAAAACCACAGCTGATAGCTGTTCTCGCCCGCGATGGCGATGCCCGGCGCGGGCAGCGCCAGGTCGAGCTGCACGCCACGCCACACGTTGGCAAGCAGCTCCCAATCCGACGGGCGCCCCACATCGAGCACGAGCGCGCGCGAGGCCCCATCTGCGCCGGCGGCGTAGAGGCGTTGGAATTCAGCAGCGAGTCGGGACACGGCGTGTTCAGGGCAACGAAGACAGCCCGTGACTCTACGTCCTCAGGCCTGCGCCGCCTGGGCGGCTGTAGCGCCCTGCTCGGCCTGCGCCTTCAGCGAGGCCAGCATGTCGTCGGCCATCGCGTCCAGGTCGTAGCCCAGCTTCCAGCCCCAGTCGCGCTGCGCGACGCTGTCATCGATGGACTGCGGCCAGCTCGCGGCGATGTTCTGGCGGAAGTCCGGCGCGTAGTCGATCGTGAAGCCCGCGATGCGACGGCGGATCGACGCGGCGATCTGCTCCGGCGTGAAGCTCACGCCCGCCAGGTTGTAGCTGCCCCACTCGGTGATGCGCTCCGCCGGTGCCTCCATCAGCTCGATCGTCGCGCGCAGCGCATCCGGCATGTACATCATCGGCAGCGCCTGGTCCTCTTTCAGGAAGCAGGTGTAGCGGCCGTGCTTGAGCGCCTCGTGGAAGATCTCCACCGCGTAGTCGGTCGTGCCGCCGCCCGGGGGCGTCTTCCAGCTGATCAGGCCGGGATAGCGCAGGCTGCGCACGTCGACGCCGTGGTTGGCGTGGTACCAGCGGCACCAGCCCTCGCCGGCCAGCTTGGAGATGCCGTAGATCGTCGTCGGGTCCATCACCGTCGTCTGCGGCGTGGCCTGCTTGGGCGTCTGCGGTCCGAAGGCGGCGATGGAACTCGGCCAGAACACGCGCTCCAGCTTCGCCGTGCGCGCCAGCTCCAGCACGTTCAGCAGGCCCTTCATGTTCAGGTCCCAGGCCCACATCGGATGCTTCTCGCCCGTGGCGGACAGCGCCGCGGCCAGGTGATAGATCTGCGTGATGCCGTGCCGCTTGACCACCGCCGCCAGCGCCGCCGCATCGGTGACGTCCAGCATCTCGTGGGTCAGCTGCGGCACGCGGCCCTGCGGGGCGACGTCGCTGGTGATGACATTGGCGTTGCCATGGCGCTTGGCCAGCTCCACCGCCAGTTCGGAACCGATCTGGCCGTTCGCGCCGATCAACAGGATCTTGGTCGTCATGGGGATCTTCTTCTCAGCGCCTTACTTCACCAGTCCCAGCTCGCGGCCCGCCTGCGCGAACGCGGCCACGGCCCGCTCCAGGTGCTCGCGCTCGTGCACCGCCGAGATCTGCACCCGCACCCGGGCCTGCTCCTTGGGCACCACCGGATAGAAGAAGCCGACCGCATACACGCCCAGCTCCAGCAGCCGCGCGCTCAGTTGCTGCGCCTTGACCGCGTCGAACAGCATCACCGGCACGATCGGATGCGTGCCCGGCTTGATCTGGAAACCCGCCTGCTGGATGGCCTCGCGGAAGAAGGCGGTGTTGGCCTCGAGCTTGTCGCGCAGCGCGGTGCTCCCTTCCAGCAGGTCCAGCACCGCGATGGACGCGCCGACGATGCTCGGCGCCACCGTGTTGGAGAACAGGTAGGGCCGCGAGCGCTGGCGCAGCAGCTCGATCACTTCCTTGCGCCCCGTCGTGAAGCCGCCCGACGCGCCACCCAGCGCCTTGCCCAGCGTGCCGGTGATGATGTCGACCTTGCCGAACACGCCGCGGTACTCGTGGGTGCCGCGGCCGGTCTTGCCCATGAAGCCGCTGGCATGGCATTCGTCGATCGCCAGCAGCGCGCCGAAGCGATCGGTGATCTCGCGCATCTTGTCCAGTTGCGCGATCGTGCCGTCCATCGAGAACACACCGTCGGTGAAGACCATGACGTGACGCGCGCCGGCGGCGCGGGCCGCGGTCAGCTGCGCCTCCAGGTCGGCCATGTCGTTGTGCTTGTAGCGGAAGCGCTTGGCCTTGCACAGGCGGATGCCGTCGATGATGGACGCGTGGTTCAGCTCGTCGCTGATGATCGCGTCCTGCTCGCCCAGCAGCGGCTCGAACAGCCCGCCGTTGGCGTCGAAGGCGGCGGCGTAGAGGATGGTGTCCTCGGTCCCGAGGAAACGCGCCAGGCGCTGCTCGAGTTCCTTGTGAATGTCCTGCGTGCCGCAGATGAAGCGCACCGACGACAGGCCGTAGCCATGGGTGCGCAGCGCCTCGTGGGCGGCCTCCACCACCTTCGGATGCGAGGACAGGCCCAGGTAGTTGTTGGCGCACAGGTTGAGGACCTCGCGCCCGTCTCGCGTCTTGACGACGGCGCCCTGCGGGCTGGTGATGATGCGTTCGCTCTTGAAGAGGCCGGCGTCGCGGATGCCCTGCAGCTCGTTCTGCAGGTGGCGATAGAAGTCGTCGGTGGACGGGGAGGCGATGTTGGTCATGCGGTGCTCCTGCGGCACAATCCGTTAAATCGAACGCGTTCGTTATATCGAACAGCCGTGCAGTATCAAGGAAGAGCGGAGGCCGGTCAAGGCGCCTTCTTCCACCCCGGAACGCCCTCGCCCGCCTCAGATGTCCGCCAATCCTTCCGAAAAACTGGAACCTCCCCGCGTGGGCGCGACGCTGCAGGCGCTGCGGCAAGCCCAGGGCCTGTCGCTGGACGAGCTGTCGCGGCGGGCGGGCGTCTCCAAGTCGATGCTCTCGCAGATCGAGCGCAACCAGGCCAATCCCACGGTGGCCGTGGTGTGGCGGCTTGCCAATGCGCTGCGGGTGGAGTTGTCGGAGCTGCTGGGCGGCGAGCGGCCCGCCGCCCCGCCGATCGAGGTGGTCGCCTCGCACGCGACGCCAGCGCTGTCGAGCCCGGACGGCCTGTGCCGGCTGCGCATCCTCGGCCCCATCGACCTGGCCGGCAACTTCGAGTGGTACGAGCTGATGGTGCAGCCCGGCGGCGCCCTCGAGTCCGCCGCGCACGAGCCCGGCTCGCGCGAGCACCTGAGCGTGCTGGCCGGTGAACTCGAGGTCACGGCCGGCGGCAGCCGCCAGCTCGTCAAGAGCGGCGAGACCGCGCGCTACGCCGTGGACGGCGCGCACGCGATCCGCAACCTGTCGAAGAAGGCGGCGACGGCGCTGCTCGTGGTGCTGCACGCCTGATCGCGGCGGACAACCCGGATCACCTCCTGTTACTTGACCCGCGCGTCGTGGTCGAGACAATCGCCCGATTCGCGGAGGCGAGGGAGCGTATTGCAGTCAAGGCAGTCCACATGCAGCAACGCTCGTTTTCAGAGAAGCATCCCCACATCCCCACCCCGACCCAGCCGGCCACCGTCGACACCGAGACCCAGGCGAAGCAGCTCCAGCTGCTCGACGGTTCGGCGCGCCTGCGCGTGGCCGAGCAGCGCGCCCGCGAGCACCGCGCGCAGCCGCTGATCGACAAGGCCGCGCTGCCGCTGGGCGCGACGCCCAAGTACGGCATGAAGCCCACCGGCG
>NZ_VOSR01000865.1:0-4839 GCF_007997345.1 Mitsuaria sp. TWR114 | reverse complement strand
CACTTCCTGTTCAACACGCTGGCCAACGTGAAGCGCCTGTACGAGACCGCGCCCGAGCGCGGCCGCGACATGATGGCCAGCCTGATCGCCTACCTGCGGGCGGCGCTGCCCAGCATGCGCCAGGGCATGTCGACGCTGGGCCAGGAGCTGGAACTGGCGCGCAGCTACCTGACCATCCTGCAGATGCGCATGGGTGAGCGGCTGCGCTTCGACATCGAGGCCGACGCCGCGCTGTTCGCGACCTCGCTGCCGCCGATGGTGCTGCCGACGCTGGTCGAGAACGCGATCAAGCACGGCCTGTCGCCGCTGCCCGAGGGCGGCCGCATCGATATCACCGCGCGGCGCGAACCCGCCGGCCTGGGCCTGCTGCTGGAGGTGCGCGACACCGGCCAGGGCTTCGCCGCCAGCGGCGGCAGCGGCGTGGGCCTGGCCAACACCCGGGCGCGGCTGATGGCGATGTTCGGGCGCGACGCCTGGCTGGAACTGGAGGCGGCCGAGCCGCGCGGCGTCATCGCGCGGGTGCGCGTGCCGCTGGCCGGCGCGGCGCGCGGCGCGTCCGCGGCCCCGGCGACGCCCGCCGGAGCGCTCCCATGACGGAGGCCCTGCGCGAGCGCGCCGCCCAGCTCTGGCACGCGTGGCGCTCGCTGCGCCGCGAGGAGCTGTCGTGGTTCCTGCTGATGGGCGTCTTCTACGGCCTGGTGGACGCGTCGTCGATCTTCTATGTGATGGACAACGCGCGCTGGCCGTCGGCGCTCGCCAACCAGATGCTCACGCCGCTGCTGGTGGCGCTGGTCATCCTCTTCACCTGGCTGCCGGCGTCGCGCAGCGCGCTGGAGAGCCCCTGGCGCGTCGCCCGGCTGGTCATCGCGGTGCTGATCGGCGCGGTGCTCGCCAAGCTGCTCTACGACCAGTTGATGCCGATGCTGGGCTGGCCGTCGATCGCCGACCTGGCGCGCGAGCGCAAGGGCGAGATGCCCCATCAGCCCATCCGCTGGCTCAATTTCATCGGCGAGTGCCTGTCGATCTGCGTCACCGCCAGTCTGTCGGTGGCCTGGTACGAGATGGCGATGCGCCGCCGTCGCACCCGCCCCCGCCTGGAGGCGCTGCTGCGCGAGCAGAGCGCGATGCAGCGCGACGCCGTGGCCGCGCGCCTGGCGGCGCTGCAGGCGCAGGTGGAGCCGCAGTTCCTGTTCGACACGCTGGTCGACATCGAGCGCGCCTACGAGCGCGCCGACATCGCGGCGCCGGAACAGATGGAGCGCCTGATCCGCCATCTGCGCGTGGCACTGCCGCGGCTGCGCGAGCGCGGCGTGACGCTCGAGTCCGAGGCGGCGCTGCTCGACAGCTACCTGGCCGTGGTGGCCGGCCGACAGCGCGGCGCGCTGCCGCTGTCGACCGAGTGGTCCGCCTGGCTGGCCCCGCGGCCGGTGCCGCCGATGCTGCTGCTGCCGCTGGCCCAGCTGATGCTGCGCGACGCGGCGCGGCTGCCGACCCAGGCGCGGCTGAGCGCCCAGGAAGCCAGCGGCGGCGGACTGCGGCTGCGGCTGTCCTTCGACCGCGGCGGCCTGTGCGGCGAGGAGACCGCGCTGCGCGCGCTCGGCGAACGCCTCGAACGCCTGGACCGCGCGCCAGGCGCGCCGCCGCCGCGGCTGCAATGCCGCAGCAATGCCGACGACACCGAATTCACGCTGGAGCTGCCCGCATGAGCCTTCATTCCGCCGCACCGACCGCCGTCGTCGCCGAGGACGAGGAGACGCTGCGCCATGAACTGATGGACCGGCTCGCGCAGCTGTGGCCGGAGCTGGTCATCGTCGGCGAGGCCGCGGACGGCGTGCAGGCCTTGCGCCTGCTGCAGGAATGCCGGCCCGACGTGCTCTTCCTCGACATCCAGATGCCCGGCGCCACCGGGCTGGACGTCGCGCGGCAGGTGCAGGGGCGCTCGCACGTCGTCTTCGTCACCGCCTACGACCAGTACGCGGTGTCCGCCTTCGACGAGGGCGCGGTCGACTACCTGCTCAAGCCGCTCGAGCCGGCGCGGCTGTTCACCGCGATCCAGCGCGTCAAGCAGCGCATGGCGGGCCCGCCGGCGGACCTGAGCGCGGTGCTGAGCCAGCTCGGCGCCCAGGCCGGCAAGCTGCCGCAGCGGCAGTTCCTGCGCTGGATCAACGCGTCGGTGGGCCAGACGCTGAAGCTGATCACGGTCGACGAGGTGCTGTATTTCCAGTCCGACAACAAGTACACCCGCGTCGCCACGCGCCAGGGCGAGGCGCTGATCCGCAAGCCGCTCAAGGAACTGGTCGACGAGCTCGATCCGCAGCAGTTCTGGCAGATCCACCGCTCGACGCTGGTCAACGCGGCCGCGGTGGCCGGTGTCTCTCGCGACTTCCGCGGCCGCATGCAGGTCAAGCTCAAGGAGAGCGAGGACGCGCTGATCGTCGCGGAGAGCTATACCCACCTGTTCCGGCAGATGTAGGACTGCCGACGCCGCTGGCCTCGCGCATCACGTCATCCCTCCTCTGTCGCCTACATGACCACCGGCCCTGCGGCCGCCTCCCACAATCGTCGGCAAACGACGGGAGACACGCCATGGCCCTGGACGCCACAGCCACCGAGCACACCCACACCCGCATCTGCCCGCTGTGCGAGGCCTGCTGCGGCCTCGAGATCCGCACCCGGACCGCGCCCGAGGGCAGCTCGGTCATCTCGATCCGCGGCAACGACGCCGACCCCTTCAGCCACGGCTACCTCTGCCCCAAGGGCGTCGCGCTGAAGGACCTGCACGAGGACCCCGACCGCCTGCGCCAGCCGATGCGTCGCCGCGCCGACCGCGCCGGCTTCGAGCCCGTCAGCTGGGACGAGGCCTTCGCCGAGGTCGCCCGCCGGCTGCCGCCGCTGCGCGAGCAGTACGGCGCCGACGCGGTCGCGCTGACCATCGGCAACCCGGCCTCGCACAAGATCGGCTTGTTCAGCTACTTCCCGCACCTGGCGCGCGCGCTGGGCACGCGCAACCTGTTCTCGGCCTCGACGCTGGACCAGATGCCCAAGCAACTCGCCTGCGGATTGATGTACGGCCACTGGCTCAGCGTGCCAGTGCCGGACCTGCCGCGCACCGACCTCTTCATCTGCCTGGGCGCCAACCCCATGGTCAGCAACGGCAGCCTGTGGACCAGCCCCGACTACCGCGGCAAGGCCAAGGCGATGCGCGCGCGCGGCGGGCGCATCGTCGTCATCGACCCGCGCCGCACCGAGACCGCCCAAGCCGCCGACGAGCACCTCGCGATCCGTCCCGGCGGCGACGTCTACCTGCTGCTGGGGCTGCTGCACACCGTGTTCGACGAAGGCCTGGAACGGCTCGGTCGCCTGGAAGCGCATGTCGAGGGCCTGGACGCGCTGCGCGCCGCCGTCGCCGACTTCCCGCCCGAGCGCGGCGCCGCGCACTGCGGCATCTCCGCCGAGACCCAGCGGCGCCTCGCGCGCGAATTCGCGACCACGCCCAAGGCGGTGCTCTACGGCCGCTTCGGCACCTGCACGCAGCGCTTCGGCTCGCTGAACAGCTGGCTCATCGACGCGCTCAACATCGTCACCGGCCACTTCGACACCGCGGGCGGCCTGATGTTCCCCAAGGCCGCCGCCTTCGCCGCCAACACGCTGGGCCGGCCGGGCCAGGGCAAGGGCGTGGCCACCGGGCGCCGGCACAGCCGCGTCGGCAAGGCGCCGGAGGTGATGGGCGAATTCCCCATCAGCTGCCTCGCCGAGGAGATCGAGACCCCCGGCGACGGCCAGGTGCATGCGCTGATCACCGTGGCCTGCAACCCGGTGCTGTCCTCGCCGAACGGCGCGCGGCTCGCGCGCGCGCTCGACGGCCTGGATTTCATGCTCAGCCTGGACCCCTACATCAACGAGACCAGCCGCCACGCCGACCTGATCCTGCCGCCGCCCTCCCCGCTGGAGGACTGGCATTACGACATGGTCTTCGCGCAGCTTTCGTGGCGCAACCATGCGCGCTGGTCGGGCCCGGTGCTGCCGGTCGATGCCGACGCCCCGGACGCGCCGCGGGCCGAATGGCAGACGCTGCTGCGGCTGGCGGCGATCGCCTCGGGCCTGCCGGCCGACGCGGACCTGCAGGCGGTCGACGATGCCGCGCTGCGCGCCGAGCTGAAGCGCCAGGCCGGCGACCAGGCCGAGGCCGTCTTCGGGATGCTCGAGGGCGGCGCCGGCCCGGCGCGCTGGCTCGACCTGGGGCTGCGTTCAGGCCCTTACGGCGACGGTTTCGGCGCGAAGCCGGACGGCCTCACGCTGGCCAAGGTGAAGGCCGCGCCGCACGGCATCGATCTCGGCGAACTGCAGCCGCGCGTCCCGGAGATCCTGCGC
The DNA here is from genome assembly GCF_007997345.1 of Mitsuaria sp. TWR114. Taxonomy (NCBI): domain Bacteria; kingdom Pseudomonadati; phylum Pseudomonadota; class Betaproteobacteria; order Burkholderiales; family Sphaerotilaceae; genus Roseateles; species Mitsuaria sp. TWR114. The sequence goes on along the minus strand of NZ_VOSR01000865.1, from coordinate 468 downwards.
ACGAGCTCGGGCCGCATCGACCTGGCGCCGTCGGCGCTGCTCGCCGACCTCGCGCATGCGGACGCGGCGCTGCGTCACCCGACCGGCGACGAGCTGCTGCTGATCGGCCGGCGCGAGACCCGCAGCAACAACAGCTGGATGCACAACCTGCCGGTGCTGGCCAAGGGCCGCGAGCGCTGCACCCTGCTGGTCCATCCCGACGATGCGGCGCGCGCGGGGCTGGTGGACGGACAGTCCGCGCGCCTGAGCAACGCGCGCGGCAGCGTGATCGCCCCAGTCACGCTGAGCCCCGACATGCGGCCGGGCGTGGTCAGCCTGCCGCACGGCTGGGGCCATGACCTGAGCGGCAGCCAGTTGAACGTCGCCGCCCGCCATCCGGGCGTCAACATGAACCTGCTGCTGGACGACGAGGCCCGCGACCCGGTCTCGGGCACCTCGGTGCTCAGCGGCATCCCGGTGCGGCTGAGC
>NZ_VOSR01000864.1:4484-10547 GCF_007997345.1 Mitsuaria sp. TWR114 | reverse complement strand
CACCGAGCCGGCCGTCATCGGCCGCAAATACTGGGTCCGCCACGGCAACCGCTGGGTCCAGGCCCGCATCACCGCCATCGACCACCGCCTGGATATCCAGACCCTGGCCGAGACCGAGGCGCATGAACTCTCCGTCAACGAGATCGGCCATGTCACCGTCGAGTTGCAGGCCGAGCTGCCGCTGCAGCCCTACGCGGACAACCGCGTCGGCGGCGCGCTGATCGTCGTGGATCCCACCAGCAACCGCACCAGCGGCGCGCTGCTGGTCCGCTGAACACCGTCCAGGAGACCGCCATGGGACGCGTCCTCTTCGTCAGCGCCGGGCCCGGCGCCGCCGACCTGATCACGCTGCGCGGCGCGCGGGCACTGGCGCAGGCGGAGGTGGTGCTGTTCGACGCCCTCACCGACCCGGCGCTGCGCGAGCTCGCGCCCCAGGCGCGGTGGCTGGACGTGGGCAAGCGCGGCTTCTGCCACTCGACCAAGCAGACCGCGATCAACGCGGCGCTGGTGCGGGAGGCGAAGGCCCATGCGCTCGTGGTGCGGCTCAAGGGCGGCGACGCCAGCGTGTTCGGCCGGCTGGAAGAGGAATTGCAGGCGCTGGCCGAGGCCGGCATCGGCTACGAGATCGTGCCCGGCGTGACCGCCGCGATCGCCGCGGCCGCGCAGACCGGCCGCCCGCTGACGCGCCGCGGCGCCGGCCGCAGCGTCGCGCTGACCACCGCGATGACCCGCGAGGGCGAGCTCCAGGCCGCCAAGTCCGCCGACACCGAGGTGTTCTACATGGCCGGGCAGCAGCTGGCCGCCCTTGCCCGCCGGCTGCTCGCCGCGGGCTGGGCGCCGGACGCGCCGGTGAGCGTCGTGTCCCGCGCCGGCTGCGCGGACGCGCTGGCCAGCGAGCACGAGGTCGCCACGCTGGGCGCCGCGTCGATGCTGCACCGGGGGCGGCCGACGGTGGTCGTCGTCGGCGCCGGCGCCGCGCCACTGGGCACGGCGGGCGCGGCGCTCCCGGACCGGGCGTCAGCCACCGGTGCTTTGCCGGCGACCGCGCCCGAGCGGGCCTCCGACCCCGGATTGGGCGAATACGCGACGCTTTCCCCGTCCCAAGACCTTGAGCCGCGCGGGCCGGAAGCGCTGGCGCAAACCCCGAACGTTTAAAATCCGCCGTTTTCCGTCAGCGCCGACCGAGCCCACGATCCGGGAATCGCCTGGAGACCGCCAGGGACGCTGAATTTCGAGGGCCCCCCGCCGGCCCCGCCACTAGAAGAGCCGCTATGACCCACGTCGTCACCGAAGCCTGCATTCGCTGCAAATACACCGATTGCGTCGATGTCTGTCCCGTCGACTGCTTCCGCGAGGGCCCGAACTTCCTGGCCATCGACCCCGATGAATGCATCGACTGCGCGGTCTGCATCCCCGAATGCCCGGTGAACGCGATCATGCCGGAGGAGGACGTCCCCGGTGACCAGCAGATCATGATCAAGCTGAACGCGGATCTCGCCAAGAAGTGGCCCAGCATCACCAAGCGCAAGACGCCGCTGCCCGATGCCGACGAGTGGAAGGACAAGACGGGCAAGGTCGATCAGCTGGTCCGCTGACCGATCCCCTCATCTCGCGGCGCCGGAGCCTGCCGGCCGCTGCTTCTCACAAGAATGGAAACGCAAGTGACTGAAGCGACCTCCGCCCCGCACGCGGGCGTGATCGAAACAGATGCCGTCATCGTCGGCGCCGGCCCGGTGGGCCTGTTCCAGGTGTTCGAGCTGGGCCTGCTCGAGATCAAGGCCCACATCATCGATTCGCTGGCTTATCCCGGCGGCCAGTGCATCGAGCTCTATCCCGACAAGCCGATCTACGACATCCCGGCGCTGCCGGTGGTGACAGGCAAGGAACTGACCGACAACCTGATGAAGCAGATCGAGCCCTTCGGCGCGACCTTCCATCTGGGCCAGGAGGTCACGACCGTCGAGAAGCAGGAGGACGGCCGCTTCTTCGTCGCCACCAGCAAGGGCACGCAGTTCCTGACCAAGACCATCTTCATCGCGGGCGGCGTGGGCTCCTTCCAGCCGCGCACGCTGAAGGTCGAGGGCATCGACAAGTACGAGGGCTCGCAGGTCCATTACCGCGTGCGCAACCCCGCGCAATTCGCCGGCAAGAACCTGGTAATCATCGGCGGCGGCGACTCGGCGCTGGACTGGGCGCTGAACTTCTGCGCCGGCAATGCCGACGGCAACCCGCACAAGGCCGAGAGCGTGATCCTGGTCCACCGCCGCGACGGCTTCCGCGCCGCGCCGGCCTCGGTGGCCAAGATGAAGGAACTCTGCGACGCCTACGAGATGCAGTTCATGGTGGGCCAGGTGGCCGACCTGGACGAAGGCGAGGACGCGCTCAAGGGCCTGAAGATCACCGGCGGCGACGGCGTCACGCGCGTGGTCCCGGCGGACCAGGTGCTGGTGTTCTTCGGCCTGTCGCCCAAGCTGGGCCCGATCGCCGAATGGGGTCTGGCGCTGGAGAAGAAGCAGATCCAGGTCGACACCGAGAAGTTCCAGACCAGCGTGCCCGGCATCTTCGCGGTGGGTGACATCAACACCTACCCGGGCAAGAAGAAGCTGATCCTGTCGGGCTTCCACGAGGCCGCGCTGGCGGCCTTCGGCGCGATGCCGATCATCAACCCCGAGAAGCGCGTCCACCTGCAGTACACGACCACCAGCCCCAAGCTGCACAAGGTGCTGGGCGTCGAGACGCCGGTGTTCGACTGAGTCCGGCGGCCCAGTGCCCCCAACGGGGCGCTGGACCCCGAGGGCCCCGTCGGGGCGCCTGGACCGAAAGAGAGCCCGCCTGGCGATGCCGGCGGGCTCTTTTCATTGCGGGACAAACCAGCGCCAGCGCTGTGCCGGCGCGGTGTGGACCCAGCGCGCGGGATGGCGCAGGCGCCGCCAGATCGAGGCGCCGGGGCCGTCCCCGATCACCGCCCGCCGCAGCGCCGCCACCGAGCCCTCGCGGCCGCCCGTCCGCATCAGCGTGGCATAGGCCTCGATCATCGCCAGCGCCGGCGTCATCCATCCGGACGGCGACCATTCATGCCGCCGCGCGAGGCGATGCTCCAGCTGCTCGGCGCGCGAGTGCGCGGCCAGCAGCGCCAACTCCCACAGGCGCATGTCCTCCTGGTACGGGTCCCGCGGCAGGGCATGCGCGACCACCTCGCCCAGCTCGTCCCAGTGGCCACGCCGCGCCAGCGCGATGCACAGGTTGGTCAGCGCGTAGAGCGGCGGCTGCGCGCGGTCGCGCCAGTCGCGCATCCAGTCGACGGTGTCGCGGAACAGGCCGCGCGAGACCAGCGCATAACTGGTCTCGCCCCAGCTCGCCATGTCCGCGCGCAGCCGGTCGCCATGCCGGCGCACCAGCCAGCGCAGCCAGAAGTCGCGCTCGGTGTCGACCAGCCAGCGCAGCAGCGCGCGCAGCAGCAACTGGCCTTGCGCGCGTCGCAGCAGCCGCGCGGCCGTGAAGGCGGTGATCAGCTCACCGCGGCGCCGCGCCTGCGCGATCAGCCAGTGATAGGCCAGGCCGGGCGCGCCCTCCCCGCGCTCGATGCGGGCCAGTTGCCACGCCGCCAGTCCCTGTCCCCAACCCGCCGCGTCGATCGCCTCGCAGGCCAGGCGCGATTGCACCAGGTCATAGCCCGGCAGGTCGACCAGGCGCTCCAGCCACTCGAAGGCCAGGTCGCGACGTCCGGCGCGGCTGGCGGCGATCACCGCCCGGCGCGCGAGGTCGGTGGTCGGCTCGGCGGCCCACTGCGAGCGCACCGCCCACTCCACGCTGTCGGTGTCGCCGACCCGCTCCGCCGCCTCGCAGAGCACGCGGGCGGCGAACAGGTAGCGGCCTTCGAGCTCCAGCGCGCGGCGCAGTTCGGTGACCGCCTCGGCATGGCGACCCAGCTTGAACAACGCATGGCCGACGTAGGCGTGCGGCATGCCGCGATGCGGCAGGAGCGCCCGCAGCCGCTGCGCCGCTTCCAGGTAGGCCGCGTTCTCGTCGCGCGCGTCTTCCCAGTCGGCCAGGTCGCGCCAGAGGGCCTCGTCGTCCGGCACCTCCGCGATCAGCGCGCGCAGCCGGGCGACGGCACCGGCCCGGTCGCCGCGCCGCCAGGCGCAGCGCGCCTCCCAGGCCCGCAGCGCGACCGGGGCCACGCCGGGCCAGGGCAGCGCCTTGAGCAGGGTCTCGATCTCATCGTGGCGCGACAGCTGCGCCAGGCGCTCGAAGCGCGCGATCCAGGCCGCTTCCAGCATCGGCGCCAGCGCCACGGCACGCTCGGCCGCGGCCAGCGCCTCGAGGTCGTCCCGCCCCTGGCTCGCGCGCACCAGCCAGGCGCTGGCGTCGCCGGGGCGGCTGCGTTCGACCTCGTCGACCATCGCGTCGAAGTCGTGCAGGCGCTCGCCCGCCTCGCAGACCCGTCGCACCATGCCCAGACCCAGGTCAGGGCGCGGATTCAGCAGTAGCGAGCGGCGCGCCTCGCGCAGCGCGTCGTCCGGCCGCTGGCGGCGCTCATGCAGCCAGGCGAGCAGCGCGATCAGGTCGTCGTCGTCATGGGCATGGTGCAGCGCGCGCGTCACGACGCGCTCGGCGGCGTCGTAGTCGGGCTGCGACTCGGTCAGCAGGTCGACCTGCAGGCGGACTGCGGCGTTCCAGCCGGGGGATTCCGCCAGCACCGCCTCGCAGGCGGCCCGCGCGCCCGCGCGATCGCCGATCTGGCGCAAGGCCTCCGCCAGTTCGTGCTGCACGCGCGGCAGCGCGGTGAAGCGTCGCGCCGCCTCGACCAGCAGCCGCCGCGCCCGCGGCGCGCGGCCCGACTCGATCCATTGCCGCGCCAGCGCGACCCACAGGTGCCAGGTGTCGGGCTGGCGACGCAGGGCCCGCATCAGCCGGCGCGCGACCGCCGTCGGCCGCCAGCCCCGGCCGGCCACCTGCTGGAAGCACAACCAGCCGTCGCCAAGCACGACCTGCCGGTCCAGCTCCGCCGCGGCCCGGTCGACGGCGTCGCGGGCCTTCGTCGGATCCGGCGCGGCATTGACCAGCAGGCGCATCGAGAAGTCGTAATCCGCGTCCAGCGCCATGGCCCGCCACAGCGCCGGCAGCGCCGCGTCATACCCATCGCGCCGGTGCAGCACATAGGCCAGCACGCCCTGCGCGTCGGCGCGCTCGGGCGTGAGCGCGCAGGCCGCCTCGGCCGTGGCGACGGCCTCGTCGTGCCGCCCCTGCCGGCTGGCCTGCACCGCCAGTTCGCGCCGGGTCCAGGCGTCGTCCGGGTGATGCTCGCGCAGGCGCTCCAGGACCGCGTTGACGTCCTCGGGGCGGTCGGGCACCCAGTCGAACAGCAGCCGCTGGAGACCGTAATGCGCCGGGTGGCGCCCGGCCACCTCGCGCAGCGCGGCCAGCGCGGCGCCCTGACCGTCCCGGCGCGACAACAGGCGCAGGCGCAAGCGGTGCAGCGCCAGGCCGAAAGGCTGCAGCGCGCAGGCCTCGTCGGCCCAGCGCAGCGCCGCGTCGAGCTCGCGCCGGGCACCGTCCAGCAGCGCGCGCAGGATGCGGACCTCGGCCGGATGCGCCGGTTGCACGGCCGCCTCCACCAGCGCCTGCGCCGCGTCCAGCTGCTGCCGGCGCAGACGCTGCTCGGCGGCGAAGAGCTTGAGCGCGGCGTCGTCCGGCCGCCGGGCGAGGCCGGCCTGCAACAGCGCCTCCGCCTCCTCCGCGCGTTCGATCAGGTCCAGCTGCTGGTACAGCGTGATCAGGGGCGCGCTGGAGCGCCCGCCCCATTCGTGCTCGCGCTCGCGCAGGAAGGCCAGGCCCTCGGCCTCCCGGCCCAGCACGCGGCAGGCGGTCATGTAGGCCCGCGCGGCCTGCTCATCGGTGGCCAGCAGGCAGGCGGTCCAGCGGTAGAGCGCCAGCGCGTCCTCGCGCGAGCCGTGCGCCCACTCGAAGTCCGCCCATTGCCACCAGACCTGCCCCAGCACCGGCCCCCGCCGGATCGCGCGGCGCAGGCACTGCCGGGCCTGCCAGGCGCGGCGGCTGTCG
>NZ_VOSR01000864.1:0-4474 GCF_007997345.1 Mitsuaria sp. TWR114 | reverse complement strand
GGGCGCCGCCGCCTGCGCCTCCAGCGCGCGCGAACTGGCGGCCTGGCCGGCGATCGCCGACAGCGACGCGACCTGGCTCAGCCGCAGGTGAGGATCGTCCGGGAACATCGCGAGCAGGGCCTCGGTCGCCTCGAGGATCGCCGGCTCGTTGCCGTCGTAGAGCGCGACCAGCCGCGCGGCGCGCCAGGCCAGGCGGCTGCCCGGCGAGCGCGCGGCCAGCACGTCGCGCGCCGTCAGCGCGGCCGGGCGATCGTGCCGCTCCAGCGCGGTCTGGACGCGGAACAGCTCGTCGTGGTCCTCGGCCTCGGGCAGCACGATGCCGTCGAGGCGGTGGGCCTGGTCCGGCGGCACCATGAGCATCGCGCGCGGCCCGTGGGCCGCCTGCGCGGCGAACAGCGGCGCCGCTTCCATCTCCGCATGGGAGGGGTGGAAGGGATCGCGGATCAGCAGCGTGCGCCGCAGCCGGTCATATCCCGCCACGGCTTGCAGGTGGCCGCTCGCGGCCCCCTTCGTGACCAGCGCGAAGGGCACGCCGGCGTCGATCAGCGCGCAGGCGCTGGCCAGCGGCTGGTGGGTGTGGATGCTGCAGCCGACGTCCGGCCGCGCCCGCAGCACGCGCGCATGCAGCCCGGTCTCGACCGAAGGCCGGCGGGCGCCGTCGCTGGCGTCGTCGACGACGGCCAGGTCGGCCAGGCGCAGCACGCAGACGTCCTCCGGCCGCATGACGAGGTAGTCCGTCGCCGACGGCGTCACCGCCACCCGCTCGTCGTCGATGCGCAGCATCAGGTTGCCGCCGGTGCCGGCGAAGTAGCCGCGCTCGGACAAACGCAGGCACAGGGCCACCACCTGCCGCCGTTCGGCTGCGTGCTTCATGCAGCGGCTCCCGTCGCGGGCACGCGGTTGAGGCGGTGGTACAGCGGCGCCAGGCGCGCGCGGACTTCCTTGAAGGCCTCGAACTTGTCGCCATAGAGCCGACGCAGCGCGGCGGCGGGTTCGTAGAGGCGGCGCGTGCGGCGCAGCGCCGGCAGGTCGCTGAAACGAAGCGCGCCGGTGCCCACGCCGGCGAGGAAGGCCGCGCCGATCGCGTTGGCCTGGATCGGATGCGCCAGTTGCCGGATCGGTTGGCCGGTGACGTCCGCGAGGATCTGGCACCAGACGTCGCTCTGCGCGCCGCCGCCGACTGCCGCGATCGTGCCGGGCGACCGGCCCAGCAGCCGCCCGAAGGGCTCCATCATCCAGCGCGTGTTCAGCGCGACGCCCTCGAGGAAGGCCCGGAAGATATCCTCGCGCGAATGCTCCAGCGACAGGTTGATCAGCCCCGCGCGCAGCAGCGGATCGTCCACCGGCGTGCGCTCGCCGAAGAGCCAGGGCGTGTAGATCAGCCCGCGCGAGCCCGGCGGCACGCGCGCGGCGATGCGGTTGAGCGCCTCGTAGACGGCGGGATGCTCCTCGTCGGCGGCCAGTTCGTCGGGGTGATAGAGGATGCGGTCGCGCAGGAAGGACAGGTTGGCGCCGGCCGTCGACTGCAACGCCAGCGCGAGGTAGCGGCCATCGACCGCCGAGGGCACCGCCGCGATCTTGTGGCGCACGTCGGTCCGCATGCCCGGCACATGCGCCCCCAGCCAGGACGAGGTGCCCAGGTACAGGTGGGTCTCGTAGTCCGGCACCGCGGCGCCGACCGCGACGGCCGAGGTGTCCACCGCGCCGGCCACCACCGGCGTCGTGGCCGGCAGGCCCAGTTGCCCGGCGACCGCCGGCAGCAGCGGCCCCAGCACGTCGGTGGAATGCACGATCGCGGGCAGCTTGCCGGCGTCCAGCCCGAGCGCGCGGATCAGGCGGTCGTCGTAGCGGATGCGCGAGGGATCGCGGTTGTCCGTCACCCAGCTGGTGAGGATGGAATCCTGCGTCGCGCAGAGCCGGCCGCAGAGGCGGAAGTTGAGGTAGTCCAGCGCGTTGAGGAAGCAGCGCGTGGCCTCGTAGACGGCGGGTTGCTCGTCGCGGATGAAGGCCATGTGGCCGGCCGCGTCGCGCCCGGTCAGCGACGGCGCGCCGCCGGTCAGGCGCAGCCAGCGCCACAGCTTGAGCGGCGCATAGCCCTCGATGTTGAGCCAGCGACCGCGCACGCGCCGGGCCACGGCAGCGGCGCCGCGCGCGTCCAGCCAGCTGAAGGCCGGCCCGATCGCCCGGCCGTCGCGGCCGAGGCAGACGGTCACCTCGGTCTGCGTGGAGCAGCACACCGCCGACACGCGGCCTCGATGGCTGGCGTCGGCTGCGAGCACCTCGCCGGCGGCCTCGAGCAGCGCCTGCCACCAGGCCTCGGGGTCCTGCTCGGCCCGCACTCCCTCGACATGCAGCGCCACCGGCCGGAAGGCCCACGCGACCACGGTGCCGTCCTGCGCCACCAGCGCGCACTTGCAGCCGCTGGTGCCCAGGTCCACCGCCAGTACCAGCGGCGCAGTGCCCGGCGTGGTCATCAGAACTTGCGCGACACGGAGACCACCAGCGTGTTGTTGTCCTGCCGCTTCCAGCCGTCGCCGTCGGGGATCATGAAGAGCTCGGGCCGGTGGGTGCGGGTGGCCACCCATTCGGCGGTCCAGTTCAAGCCCCAGCGCTGATGGGTGACGCCGATCGAGTAGTCGCTGAAGTCCGCCTCCTTGAAATGGCGGATCTTCTGGGTGCCGGCATGCAGGTTCAGCGTGGTCGTCGGCGTGAGCGGGTGGCGATAGGTCAAGTCGTAGAGCATGCTGCCGCGCGAGTTCTGGTCGCCGCGCGCGTAGCACTCGAGCGCCGGCGTCGGATCGATGGCGGCGGCGAGGATCTGGCCGCAGACGCCGCCGGTGTCCGCGCCGCGGTAGGTGCGCGAGAGCACGTGCAGCACTCGGCCCTCGAGCCGGCCCCAGCCGATCTCCAGCACCGCGTAGGCGGTGTCGTAGCGGGTGCGGCGGAAGTCCACCGGCACGCCGGCTTCCAGGTCGATGCCGTGCGGCGCGTCGAATTTGGCGCCGGGGAAGAATTCCTTGGCCAGTCCGACGCCGAAGTGCCAGGCGTCCGGATCGCCGAAGCGGTAGCCGGTGCCCAGCAGCAGGTTGACGCCGTCGCCGTCGGTGAAGGCCTTCTTGCTGACGGTGGAGAGCTGCGCCAGGCCGATGACGCCGGACTCGTGGGCGAGCTGCACGCCCAGTTGCAGCGAGGGCTTGCGGCCGGAGTCGGAGACACCGCGGTTGCGCAGGTCCGAGAGCAGCTTCACTTCGGTGTCGATCGCCATCGTGGCCACGCCGACGTCGTCGGCGCGGGCGACGGAGGGGCCGAGCGCGGCCAGGGCGGCCAATGCGGCGTACACCGCGTAGGCGGCGAGGGCCGGTCGGGTCGCGGGGGTGGAGGTCGTGCGGGTCATCTCGGGTCTCCTCGTCATTGCTGTTCAGGACTTGCAGACCGGCGTCGCCGGCAGGGCGGCCACGCGCTTCATCTGCTCGGTCTGACCGAGGATCTCGGTCCCGATGAAGGCGCGCAGGTACAGGTCGCCGCCCTTCACGCGCAGCGCGCCCTTGTATTTCTTCCGGTCGCGCGGGTCGTAGACCCAGCCGTCGCGCCAGGCCTCGTTGTCATAGCGCTCCAGCTGCGCGACCTGGATGCCGCAGGTGTCGTTGGCCTGGCCCGCGTCCTTGTCCCAGACGATGCGGCCGCACAGCGCGGACGGCTTGTCGCCGCAGGGCTTGAACTCGATCACCGCGCCGCCATCGGCGCTCAGCCACAGGCCCTTGGCGTCATCAGGGCCAGCGGCCAGCGCCGGCGCGGACAGCGCCGCCACGCACAGAAGGGCGACCATGGCCCTGGCCATCGGCCAGCGGCGTCGCGGGGGGTCCAGTCGTGATGCCATCGCCTGCTTTCCGGAGGGGTTCGCCCTCGCGTCAAGTTGATAGTGATGGCTATGGTATAGCGATGACTACCGAAATTGACGCTCGGAGAAACCCTGGCGCGGCGCGCCGCGGGTCAGCGGCAGCGCGAGCATGGCCAGCAGCGCGAAGCCGGCGGCCACGAAGGGCACCGGCGCGACCGCCTCGCCGGTGACGACCAGCGAGGCCATCAGCGGCCCGAAGGCACTGCCGAAGAGCTGCGCCGCCGGCACCAGCGAGGCGACCTGACCGCTGCCGTCGACGCGGAAGGCCAGCGCCATCTGGAAGGGCAGCATGAACAGCCAGGTGAAGGTGAACAGGCCGCACAGCGCGGCGAAGGCCAGGGGCCCGCCCTGGGCGGTGCGCGCGATGCCCAGCGCGCTCAGCCCCAGCACCAGGCAGCAGCCGAGCAGGACCGGCCGGATCGGTGCGCGCCGGACCAGCCAGGTGCCGACGCTGCCGCCCAGCACCTGCATGCCAGCCCGGCCGCGATGAGCGTCTGCACCGCCGTCGGCGAGAAGCCGGCGCGGGTGCCGAGCGGCTCGGCATAGGCCCACAGCGCGCCCAGCGTCGCGAGCTGG
>NZ_VOSR01000863.1:0-1205 GCF_007997345.1 Mitsuaria sp. TWR114 | reverse complement strand
CCGGCGCCGCCGCCCGTGGCCGAACTGTCGCCCGGCGAGAAGGCCATGCGTGCCGGTGATGCGCACGAGCGCGCCGGCCGCATGGACAAGGCGCTGGAGGAATTCCGCCGCGCCGAGGCCGCCGATCATCCCGGCGCCGCCGCCCGCATCGAGGCGCTGCGCAAGAAGCAGATCGCCCGGGCGACGCTGAACGCGCGCACCGCCTTCGCCAAGCAGGACCTGGCCGGCGCGATCCGCGGCTGGGACACGGTGCTGCAGCTCGACCCGGACAACGAGCTGGCCAAGCTGGAACGCCAGAAGGCCGTCACGCTGAAGGCCAAGGCCGACCAGCTGAAGTGACACCGCGCCGCTGCTGCGGCGTCGGACACCCCAAGGAAGAGGCGCCGCGTGCGCCTCTTTTGCATGGGCGCTCACCGGCGGAATCCCCTCGCAGGCGGCCGGTGATGCGAGAGTTGGATGACTCAATTACTGTATATTCATACAGTTGTTTGTCATTCCCGCGCGCCTCATGGACCTCGACCGCAAGCTCGCCATCCTGGCCGATGCCGCCAAGTACGACGCCTCCTGCGCGTCCAGCGGCACCGACCGGCGCGATTCCGTCGGCGGCGCCGGCATCGGCTCGACGGAAGGCATGGGCATCTGCCACAGCTACGCGCCCGACGGCCGCTGCATCTCGCTGCTCAAGATCCTGCTGACCAACCATTGCCAGTACGACTGTCTGTACTGCGTCAACCGGTCGTCGAGCAACGTGGCGCGGGCACGCTTCAGCGTCGAGGAGGTCGTGCGGCTGACGCTGGACTTCTACCGCCGCAACACCATCGAGGGCCTGTTCCTCAGCAGCGGGATCATCAAGAGCCCCGACCACACCATGGAACAGGTGGTGCGGGTGGCGCAGACGCTGCGCGAGGTGCATGACTTCCGCGGCTACATCCACCTCAAGACCATCCCGGATGCCAGCGACGAGCTGCTGCGCCGGGCCGGCCGGTATGCCGACCGGCTCAGCATCAACGTCGAGATGCCCACCGAGGCTGGCCTGAAGCAGCTCGCGCCCGAGAAGGACACGAGCGCGATCCACCGCTCGATGGGCCGACTGCGGCTGCACATCGACGAGGCCCGCGAGGCGCGGGCGTCAGCGGGCGGATCGACCGGCGGGTCCGCGGTCGGGTCGACCGGCGAGGCGCCGATCCGCGTGATCCCGGGCGCCG
>NZ_VOSR01000862.1:0-1604 GCF_007997345.1 Mitsuaria sp. TWR114 | reverse complement strand
AGCGACCGCGGCCTGCCGGCGCGATCGGTCCAGTGGACCGCAGGTGGACCGCGCGCGGCGGCGAGACGTCGGCCATGAGCGCGTCCGCCAGACCGTCCGCTGGAAGGCCGCCGGGCGGCGTCGGTTCGTGCCAGGGCGCGGACTGCGCGTCGAGCTTGAACTCGGTGGCCGGGCCCTCCCAGGTCAGCGAGGGGGCCGGGCCGTCGGGCCGCCATCGCCAGCGCTCGAGTTCGTTGCGCGCCAGGCGCAGCGCCTGCTCCTGGTGCCGGATGTCGTCGACAACGAGTCGCAGACGGACCTGGAGCGCCATGAGCGCTGCCGTGCCGATCGCGAGCAAGGCCAGCGCGATCAAGGCTTCCACCAGGGTGAAGCCGCGGCGACGACGCCGGCCGTCATGCGGGAAAGGGGCGCGGGCGTCGGTCATCGCGTGGGGCTCCAGCCACCAGGGACGGGTAGAAAGCTGCCCATCTGGCGATGCACGCGATAGAGCACCGCGGCATCGTGGGTCAGGGTGACGGTCTTTTCCGGGTCGAAGACGCCGTCGGTCACGATCGCGCCGCGCCAGGAGGCGGCCTGGCCGACGGGCGGGTGCCAGCCGATGCCCTCCCGCGCATAGATCACGCCTTGCGCGCTGCCCGGCGCGGAGAGGTCGAGGCGGCCGTCGACGACCAGCACCAGGGGCGTGCCGTCCAGCGCGGCCGGCGGCCACTCGCTCAGGCGCGCGTCGCCGTCGATCCAGATCAGGCGACGGCCCCGCGCCAGGGCCTGGGCGAGCGGCGCGCCGCAGTCGGCGTCGCAGCGCATGCGCGCGATGGCGGGCTGACTGCGATATCGCATCGCCGGATAACCGAAAACGCGCAGGAAGCTGCCCGGCCCTTCGGTCGCCGCCTGCGGCGGCGGCAGCCGCAGGGCGCTGAGCAGGGCCAGATGCCGGGCGGCCTCGGCAAGGCCGGAGGGGCCTTCGGACAGGTCGTCGCAGTCGGCCCGGCGGTCGCTGCATCCGCGCACGATCAGCTTCAGTTGGCCTGCCGGGCCCGCGTCGGTGAAACGAACGGTGAAGCGTGGTTGCGGATCCGCGGGCCGTGAGTCCGCGGTGGGCGATGCGCTGGATGGATCGCCCTGGGTCGCGCACTGGCAGGTCCAGCGGAGCGGCCCGGTGTTCGTGCAGGCCGGGGACATCGCGCCCCCGGTGGCTGGGGCGATGGGCTTCGCGCGGTAATGCCCGTCCGCGCCGAGCTGCAGGAAGCGGCTGCGGAAGTCGGTCGCGGAGGCACTGGAGTCGCCGGTGGCGGCAATGTCGGCGCTCGGGCCGGCTGGATGCGATGCCGGCCGGCAGCTGTCGTCCACATGGCCGCCGTTGAGCATCGCGATCGCCCAGGCCATGCCGGCCTCGGCCGCCTCGAAGGCGGTGGCGGCGCGGTGGTCATTGGCGGCCACGCGCTCGGCCGTCGTCAACTGGCGCGTGGCCCAGGCGGCACCCAGCGCCAGTACGCCAAGCAGCACGACGCACATCGCCAGCGTGCCGAGTCCGCGTTGCAGGCGCCGGGTCATGGGCAGTCTCCCGCGAGCGCGTCGTTGCGCACGAGGCCACGCACCGTCAGCTG
>NZ_VOSR01000861.1:0-1278 GCF_007997345.1 Mitsuaria sp. TWR114 | reverse complement strand
CGCCTGCGGCGGCGGCAGCCGCAGGGCGCTGAGCAGGGCCAGATGCCGGGCGGCCTCGGCAAGGCCGGAGGGGCCTTCGGACAGGTCGTCGCAGTCGGCCCGGCGGTCGCTGCATCCGCGCACGATCAGCTTCAGTTGGCCTGCCGGGCCCGCGTCGGTGAAACGAACGGTGAAGCGTGGTTGCGGATCCGCGGGCCGTGAGTCCGCGGTGGGCGATGCGCTGGATGGATCGCCCTGGGTCGCGCACTGGCAGGTCCAGCGGAGCGGCCCGGTGTTCGTGCAGGCCGGGGACATCGCGCCCCCGGTGGCTGGGGCGATGGGCTTCGCGCGGTAATGCCCGTCCGCGCCGAGCTGCAGGAAGCGGCTGCGGAAGTCGGTCGCGGAGGCACTGGAGTCGCCGGTGGCGGCAATGTCGGCGCTCGGGCCGGCTGGATGCGATGCCGGCCGGCAGCTGTCGTCCACATGGCCGCCGTTGAGCATCGCGATCGCCCAGGCCATGCCGGCCTCGGCCGCCTCGAAGGCGGTGGCGGCGCGGTGGTCATTGGCGGCCACGCGCTCGGCCGTCGTCAACTGGCGCGTGGCCCAGGCGGCACCCAGCGCCAGTACGCCAAGCAGCACGACGCACATCGCCAGCGTGCCGAGTCCGCGTTGCAGGCGCCGGGTCATGGGCAGTCTCCCGCGAGCGCGTCGTTGCGCACGAGGCCACGCACCGTCAGCTGTTGACGGACCCGGTGATCGTGAACGGCCTCGGCGTCGAGCACGAGTTCGACGAGGCGGGTCAGGATCGCGGGGCCACAAGCGGGCGCGTCGCTGCCGACACCGCCACTCGCACCGCTGCCACCCCCCATCGCTGCCACGGTCGGTTGGAGGTGGCCCGGCCGGCGGCGATCCCGGCGAGCAGGCGCGTGCGCAGGCGTCCCCCAGCGACTTCGCCTGCGAGTCGACCCGCAGGTCGAAGGCGCGCACGCGCAGCAGCGCCGGATCGGTCAGCGGCTGGTAGCGGCCCGCGACCAACTGGTCGATGCGGCCCTCGCTCCAGCGGAACCCGGCGACCTCCCGGACGCCGGTCCCGCCGGCCGAACTGCCGTCCCGGGAGAAGCTGTAGGTCACGCGCGTGCCGGCTTCTCCCACGTCGAGGTCGGCGTAGGGGTTGCGGACCGGCGCGGGGGGCATCGGCCTGCCACAGCGCCTCCTGCGGGCGGTCCCAGAAGGCGGCACGGCGCAGGTCGCGCAGGATCAGCTCCGCGGTGGCGCGCAGCTCCTGCTGGACCTGCAGCT
>NZ_VOSR01000860.1:0-3618 GCF_007997345.1 Mitsuaria sp. TWR114 | reverse complement strand
GCCGCCTTCGGCTCGCTGTACGTGCTGGAGGGCTCGGCGCTGGGCGGCCAGGTGCTGACGCCGATGCTGCTCGCGCGGCACGGCCTGACCCCGGAGCGCGGCGCCGCCTATTTCCACGGCTTCGGCGAGCGCACCGGCGCGATGTGGCGCGAGTTCCGACAACTCGCCGATGCGCAGGCCGGCGCCAACGAGACGGATCGCGATGCCGCCTGCCACGCGGCCGTCCAGACCTTCCAGGCGCTGATCGAGACCTTCGCGTCGGTGGGCGCCGGGGCGCCGGACCTGCCGGTCGCAGCGACCGCTCCGTCGATGTCATTCGTTTCGACCGCCGCGGCCACGTCGGTCGCGACTCCGCAATGAACGGGGACGTCGCCACCATGAGCCAGGGGCCGTCGCCGACGTCGATGGACCGCCAGATCGCGCAGTGCGCCAGCGAGCCGATCCGCATCCCCGGCGCGATCCAGCCCCACGGCTGGCTGGCCGCGGTGGACTGGCGCGATGGCGCGCTGGTCGCCTACAGCGAGAACTGGCGCACGCTGCTGCCGGAGTCGGGCGACCTGCTGCCGGCACGCATCGAGGGCGTGCTCGATCCGGTGCGCGCGGCCCGCCATGCGTGGATCGATGGCGAGGGCCCGGTGTCCTGCGGCACGTTGGTGATCGGGGGGCATCGCCTGCATGTGTCGGGCCACCGGCTCGGCGAGCGCGGTTATTTCGAGCTGGAGGCCGACGTCGAGGAGAGCGGCAACCGCGCGCCGATCTACAGCCTGGCCCGGCACCTGGTGCCGATGATGCAGCGCACCGCCGCGGTGGACGAACTCTGCCGGGTGGTGGTCGCGGAGATGAAGCGCCTGACCGGCTTCGGCCGCTGCCTGGCCTACCGCTTCGATGCCGAGGGCCATGGCGAGGTGCTCGCCGAGGCGCTCGACGGCGGCTACGACGCCTATGCCGGCCACCGCTTTCCGGCCTCGGACATCCCGCCGCAGGCGCGCGAGCTGTACCGCCTCAATCACATCCGCCTGATCGCCGACGCCCATTACGAGCCGGTGCCGGTGCGCTTCGTCGACGGCCGCGACGGGACGGCGCTGGACATGTCCCAGGCCGCGCTGCGCAGCGTGTCGCCGGTCCACCTCGAATACATGCGCAACATGCGGACGCTGGCGTCGATGTCGGTGTCCATCATCGTGCGCGGACAGCTGTGGGGGCTGGTGTCCTGCCACGACCACGCGCCGCGCCAGCTGTCCTGGCAGACGCGCATGGCCTGCGAGCACCTGGGGCAGCTGCTGTCGCTGCAGATCGAGGCGAAGGAAGAGAACGAGCAGGTCACCGAGCAGTTGCGCCTGCGCCAGCTGACGCTGGCGATCGTCGCGCACCTGGCGGACAGCGACGCGACGCTGCAGCGCCTGGTGGAGGAACCGGGGCCGCTGCTGCGCCTGGGCCGGGCCTGCGGCGCGGCGGTGATCCTGAACGACAGCTGCTGGTCGGTGGGCGAGACGCCGGACCGCGAGACGCTGCTGACGCTGGGCCAGTGGCTGGCCAATCGCGCCGACCCGGTCTGGCACAGCGACCGCCTGGCGCTGGACGTGCCGCCGTCGCTGGCGACGGCGCTGGCCGGCACCGCGGGCGTGCTGGCGATCTCGATCTCCCGGCTGCATCGCCATCACATCGTGTGGTTCCGTCCCGAGATCGTGCAGACCGTGGTGTGGGCCGGCAATCCGCACAAGACGCCCACGACGGAGCGCGACACGCGGCTGCATCCGCGCCGCAGCTTCTCGAGCTGGAAGGAGCAGGTCGGCGGCCGCTCGCTGCCCTGGACCTCGGGCGAGGTCCATGCGGTGCAGGAGCTGCGGCAGGCGCTGATCGGCGTGGTGCTGCGCCGCGCCGAGGAGATGGCCGAGGTGGCCATGGAGCTCGGCCGCGTGAACAAGGAGCTGGAAGCCTTTTCCTACACCGTGTCGCATGACCTGCGCGCGCCGATGCGCCACATCGCGGGCTTCGTCGACCTGGTGCTGGAGATGGAGGGCCAGGGGCTGTCGGCCCGCTCGCAGCGCTACCTCGCGCATGTGAAGGAGGCCTCCGCCCATGCCGGGCAGTTGGTGGACGCGCTGCTGGACTTCTCGCGGATGGGACGCTCGGCGATCAAGCACGCGTCCATCCACACCGGCCCCATGATCGACGACCTGGTGGCCGAGCAGAACGCGATGAACAAGGACCGCCGCATCGACTGGGTGATCCAGCGGCCGCTGCCGCGGCTATGGGGCGACCCGGTGCTGCTGCAGGTGGCCGTGCGCAACCTGGTGGCCAACGCGGTGAAGTACACGCGGCCGCGCGAGGTCGCGCGCATCGAGATCAGCGCCGTCGAGGACGAGACCGGCGTGGGCCTGAGCATCGCCGACAACGGCGTGGGCTTCCAGATGAAGTACGTGGGCAAGCTGTTCGGCGTGTTCCAGCGGCTGCACCAGAGCGAGAGCTTCGAGGGCACCGGCATCGGCCTGGCCAGCGTGCGGCGCATCGTCGAGCGCCATGGCGGCCAGGTCGACGCCTGGGGCGAGCCCGAGCGCGGCGCCCGCTTCAGCTTCACCCTGCCCACGCGCGCGATGCAGGAGGCCCAGGCGCCCGAGGGCGACGCGGCGGCCGAGACCAACACCGACACCCACCGACCACTTTCCCCCGGCGGCGCAGGGGCGCCTCGCGCCGCCGATTCCCTCTCTCCTGATTCCTGAAGCCGAACGCCATGCTCAAGCCCATCCTGCTTGTCGAAGACGACGCCCGCGACCTCGAGCTGACGCTGGTCGCGCTCGAACGCAGCCAGCTCGCCAACGAGGTGATCATCGTGCGCGACGGCGCCGAGGCGCTGGACTACCTCAACCGCGAAGGCGCCCACGCCGACCGCGCCGAGGGCAATCCGGCGGTCATCCTGCTCGACCTGAAACTGCCCAAGGTCAACGGGCTGGAAGTGCTCAAGGCGGTGCGCGCCACCGAGGCGCTCAAGAGCATCCCGGTGGTGATGCTGACCTCGTCGCAGACGGAGTCGGACGTGGTGCAGAGCTATGCGCTGGGGGTGAATGCCTACGTGGTCAAGCCGGTGGACTTCAAGCAGTTCGTCGCCGCGATCGCCGACCTGGGCGTGTTCTGGGCGGTGCTGAACGAGCCGCCACCGGGCTCGCTGCGCGCCGCGCGGCGTTATGAATGAACCGATGGCAGATTCCGCGCCCCTTCCCCCGCCCGGCGCGCCGACCAGCGCCGCATCCGCCGTCGCGGCTGACGCGCCGCCGCTGGAGATCCTGCTGCTGGAGGATTCCACTTTCGACGCGGAGCTGCTGCTGGCCTCGCTGGAGACCACGCATCCGCGGGCGCGCGTGACCTGGGTGAAGGACGAGCCGGGACTGCTGGGCGCGCTGGAGACGCAGCGCTTCGACCTGATCCTGTCGGACTACCAGCTGCCGGGCTTCACCGGCGCGGAGGCGCTGGCGCTGGCGCAGCGGCTGGTGCCGGGCACGCCCTTCATCTTCGTGTCGGGCGTGATCGGCGAGGAGAACACGGTGGAGCTGCTCAAGCGCGGCGCCACCGACTACGTCATGAAGGGCCGCCTGGCGCGGCTGCCGGTGGCCATCGACCGCG
>NZ_VOSR01000086.1:0-6365 GCF_007997345.1 Mitsuaria sp. TWR114 | reverse complement strand
TGGTCGAGGAATCGGCCGCCGCCGCCGAGAGCCTCAAGGACCAGGCCCAGAAGCTGGCCGACGTGGTCGGCACCTTCCGACTGAGCGCCGGCCAGTCCGGACCTACGGACTTCTAACCCGCCCGCCAGCGTCGCCCACAAGCCCAGCCCCCGCCCCGAGGAACTCCCTCTCCCCGCCGTGCGGGGAGAGGGCAGGGGTGAGGGGTCTCCCCGGCGAACGCCCAAGAAGGGGGGAACTTCAGCCCCCCGCTTCCACCGCGTAGAAGCACAGGAACATGTCAGCCGCCGAATCCGCGACCTGACGCTGCTGCGCCGCGTCCAGCGGGAGCTGTCCCATGGTGATCTGCGGCCAGAACGCGAAGCCCTTGACCAGCGCCTGCAGCTGCGCCGCTGCGAAAGCCGCGTCGCCGGCCCTCAAGCGCCCGTCGGCCATCGCCGCACGGATCCACACGGTCAATCCCTCTTCGCGTCCCCCCAGCCGGCCCAACATGTCCCGCGCCCGCTGCGGCGCGTGGATCGCCTCGGCGATCAGCATCCGCGCCAGGTCGAGGAACTGCGGGTCGCCGCTCATCGCCAGCTTCTGGTCGATGAGCATCAGCAACTGCTCGCGCAGCGGGCGGTCGGCGCGGTAGGCCAGCGTCACCTGCGCCTCCGTCGCGGCCCAGAGGCGCTCCAGGATCGCGTCGAACAGCGCGTCCTTGCCGCTGAAGTGGTTGTAGACGGTGCGCTTGGACACCTGCGCCCGGCCTGCGATGCGGTCCATGTTCGCCACCTCGAAGCCATGCTCGCGGAACTCCGCGATCGCCGCGTCCACGATCGCCTGGCGCTTGCGGTCTGTCAGGCGCATCCGCTCGGCGTCGCCGCCCACCACCTCGTCGGCAGGCGGCTCGACGGCAGGGCTGGGGGCAGGGAGAGGGGCGTCGGCAGTCATGGGGCGCAATCTTACACCGGGGAGTTTACTTTTCCGGCCCACCTGCCTACACTCGCCAAAACTACACTGTGTAGTGCAAGTTTCAGATGAGCCTGACCCCCGTCCTCCGTTCGCTGCTGCCGCTGTCGCTCACCGCGCTGAGCGGCGTCGTCGCCGTCCTGATTGTTGGAGCCCTCGCCATGACCGCTTCCCGTGTGATGTCCTCGCCCACCCCGGTGCCCTCGAACGGGCCGTCCACCCCCGCGCCGGAGGGAGGCCAACCCTCCCGCGAGCAGTCGCCCCAATGGGCGCAGGGCCGGTTCCGCAATCCGGCGGTCGAGCCCGAGCAGGGCTTCTGGAAGACGGTCGGGATCTTCTGGGACTTCATGTTCCACAAGCCCGCCGGCACCGTGCCGGACCGGCCGATCGAGGTGCAGGCGCTGACGAAGGACCAGCTGCTGGCCGCGCCCGACCGGACGCTGTTCCGGCTGGGCCATTCGACGGTGCTGCTGAAGCTGCGCGGCCGCTTCTGGCTCACCGACCCGGTCTTCTCGGAACGCGCGTCGCCGTTCTCGTGGATGGGGCCGAAGCGCTTCCACGCGCCGCCGATCGCGCTCGACGAGCTGCCTGAGATCGAGGCGATGATCCTCTCGCACGACCATTACGACCACCTCGACCACGACACCGTGCTGGCGCTGGCGCCCAAGGTCCGCCGCTTCCTGACGCCGCTGGGCGTGGGGCAGCGCCTGATCGACTGGGGCGTGCCCGCGGCCAAGGTGCAGCAGTTCGATTGGTGGCAGGGGACGTCGATCGCCGGCGTGCAACTGACGGCCACTCCGGCGCAGCATTTCTCCGGCCGGGGGCTGAGCGACCGCAACTCGACGCTGTGGGCCTCGTGGGTGCTGATCGATGGCGACCTGCGGGTGTTCTTCAGCGGCGACACGGGCTACTTCGACGGCTTCAAGGCGATCGGCGAGCGCTTCGGCCCGTTCGACCTGACCCTGATGGAGACTGGCGCCTACGACCCGCGCTGGCCCTACGTGCACATGCAGCCGGAGCAGACGATGCAGGCGCACATCGATCTGAAGGGGCAGCGGCTGCTGCCCATCCACAACGGCACCTTCGACCTGGCGATGCACCGCTGGCAGGACCCGTTCGAGCGCATCAGCGCGCTGGCGCGGCTGCGCAAGGTGGAGCTGGTGACGCCGGTGATCGGCGCGCCGATGGCGATCGAGCAGCCGGGACCGACGCCGGCCTGGTGGCAGGGCGGCGTGGTCGACGCGACAGCGACCGCTGCCACCCCGTCCCCCGCCGCGTCTTCGGCGATGCCGTGATCCCAGCGCTGCGGCGCGCTCCGACGGAACGAAAGCCCGGCCGGTGCCGGGCTTTTTCTTTCCTCCCACTTTGGCCCCCTTCCGGTGGCCGCCGGAGGGTGGGACCGCCCCGGTCTCCCACCGATCGGGGAGCCAGCGCGTTGCCGCGGCGGTGCCGGCGGCCGCGGTTTCAAGCGGGTACGACTGCCGATTTCAGTTGATCCATCACTTCCACACCGTTTGTTAAGTCCTTCATTTACAACGACTTTTATTTTGCGCAATGGCGTGAGAATGCTGGCTAAGTAATTGATTTGATTGGGAAAAACGCCAAATTTCCTTGACGGCGCCGGTCTCGCCATTAAAGTGGGAGAAAGTGCAATTCGGTGGGGCAAAGTGGCGAATGTCGTGTTTCAGGGGGCGAGTGCCTTGGCGTTGGACGCCAAGGGGCGCTTGACCGTCCCTGCGCGGCACCGCGAGGTCCTGCAGGCGCTGTGCGGCGGCCAGCTGACGCTGACCAAGCACCCGGAAGGCTGCCTCATGGTCTTCCCCCGTCCCGCCTGGGAGCAGTTCCGCGACAAGGTCGCCGCGCTGCCGATGTCCGCCGCCGGCTGGAAGCGCGTCTTCCTCGGCAACGCGCAGGATGTCGAAATCGATGCCGCCGCCCGCGTGCTGATCGCGCCGGAACTGCGCGCCTCGGCCGGCCTGCAGAAGGACACGATGCTGCTGGGCATGGGCAGCCACTTCGAGCTCTGGGATGCCCAGGCCTATGCCGCGCACGAGGCCGCCATCATGCAGTCCGAGATGCCGGCCGTGCTCCAGGACTTCAGCTTCTGAGCCTCATGAGCGAGCAGTCCACCCCCGCCGCCTTCACCCACACGACCGTGCTGCTGCACGAGACGGTCGATGGCGCGTTCACGACCCCCGCTGGCATCTACGTCGACGGCACCTTCGGCCGCGGCGGCCATTCGCGGCTGCTGCTGTCGCGGCTCGGCGAGGAGGGGCGCCTGATCGCGATCGACCGCGACCCCGAGGCGGTCGCGGCCGCGACCTCCGGACCAACGCGGGTCGACGACCCGCGTTTCCACATTTGCCACAGCGCGTTCGCCGACATGGCCGCGCAACTCGACGCGCTGGGCGTCGGCCTGGTCGACGGCATCCTGCTGGACCTGGGCGTCTCCAGCCCGCAGATCGACAACCCGGAGCGCGGCTTCAGCTTCCGCTTCGACGGCCCCCTCGACATGCGCATGGACACGACGCGGGGCGAAAGCGCCGCGGACTTCATCGCCCGGGCGGAGGTGTCCCAACTCGCACAGGTGATCCGCGACTATGGCGAAGAACGGTTTGCTCTCCCGATTGCAAAGGCGCTTGTGGCTCGCCGGGAAGGCGGGCGTCCTGTCCGGACAACCGCCGAGCTTTCCCAAGTCGTGGCTGGTGCGGTCAAAACCCGCGAGCCGGGCAAGGACCCTTCAACGCGCACATTTCAGGCTCTACGGATATTCGTCAACGCCGAGCTTGAGGAACTGCAGCAGGGATTGAACGCGGCGCTCGCGCGGCTCAAGCCGGGCGGCCGGCTGGCGGTGATCAGCTTCCATTCGCTGGAAGACCGCATCGTCAAGAACTTCATCGCCTCGCACAGCAAGGAGGAGTTCGACCGCCGCGCCCCCTTCGCCGCGCCCAGGCCGCAACCGCTGCGCGCCATCGCCCGCGTCATGCCCAGCGAGGCCGAGGTGCAGGGCAACCCGCGCGCGCGCTCCGCGATCCTGCGCGTGGCCGAGCGCACCGAGGCGCCGATCCCGGCGCCGGTGCCCGAATCCACCGGCAAGCAGAAGAAGGGAGGCCGTCGATGATCGGCCGCCTGAACCTGCTGCTGCTCGTCGCGGTGATGGTCTCCGGCATCTACATGGTGCGCAGCGCCTACGAGTCGCGCCGGCTGTTCACCGAGCTGGACCGCGCGCAGACCGAGGGCCGCCGGCTGGAGGCCGACTACCAGAAGCTGATGGCCGACCGCCAGGCGCAGGCGACCAACCTGCGCGTGGAGCAGGTCGCGCGGGAGCGGCTGAAGATGCGGCCGATCTCGCCCGCGATCACCTTCAATCCGGACGCGCCGGCGATCGAAGCCAGCGGTGTGCGCGGCATGCGTGCCCCGCAGGGAGCGGCGCGGTGATCGGCAGACTTGGCAAGAAGCTCGGCCAGGGCGCGCGCGGCGCAGCCCGCAACGCGCCCACGCGCGGCGTCAGCTATTCCAGCAGCCCGCTGCTGGCGTCCAAGACGCCGCCGTGGCGGTCGCGCTTCCTGGTCGCGCTGGTGGGCCTGGCGTTCACCGGCTTGCTGGCGCGCGCCGCCTACATCCAGCTGATCGGCGAGGACTTCTTCCAGCGCCAGGGCGAGGCCCGCTACGCCCACAAGATGGAGCTGCCGGCCAGCCGCGGCAAGATCAGCGACCGCAGCGGGCAGGTGCTCGCCGCCAGCGTCGCGGTGCCGTCGATCTGGGCCTTCCCCAAGGAGGTCGACACCGATCCCGAGAAGCGCCGCCAGCTCGCCAAGATCCTGGACATGTCGCGCGCCGAGCTCGACAAGCGGCTGGATCCGAACAACCGTTTCGTCTTCCTGCGTCGCCAGGCCGACGACGAGACCGCACGCAAGATCAAGGAGCTCGGCCTCAAGGGCGTGTTCCAGGACCGCGAGTACAAGCGCCAGTACCCCGAGGGCGAGGCCGCCGCGCACATCGTCGGCTTCACCAACATCGAGGAAAAGGGCCAGGAGGGCATCGAGCTGGCCTTCCAGAAGGACCTGCAGGGGCGCGACGGCTCGCGCTCGGTCGTGCGCGACCGGCTGGGGCGCGTCGTCGAGGACATCGGCGAGCGCGTGCCCGAGACCAACGGCAAGGACATCGAGCTGTCGATCGACGCCAAGGTGCAGTTCTTCGCCTACCAGCGCGTGCGCGACGCGGTGGCCGAGAACAAGGCCAAGGCCGGCTCGGTGGTGGTGCTGGACGTGCATACCGGCGAGATCCTCGCGCTGGCCAACTACCCCAGCTACGACCCCGGCCACCGCCAGAACCTGTCCGGCGAGCAACTGCGCAACCGCGCGCTGACCGACGTCTTCGAGCCCGGCTCGACGATGAAGCCGTTCACCGCCGGCCTGGCGCTGGAGACCGGCCGCGTGCGTCCCGACACGCTGCTGAGCACCGGCCCGCGCAGCGTGGTGATCTCGGGCTGGTCCCCCACCGACGCGCACCCGCACGGTGACCTGACCGTGCAGCAGGTGATCCAGAAGTCCAGCAACATCGGCGCGGCGCGGCTGGCGCTGATGATGCAGCCGCGCGAGATGCACGAGATGTTCACCGCGATCGGCCTGGGTCAGCGCCCGCAGATCGATTTCCCCGGCGCGGTGACCGGCAAGCTGCGGCCGTGGAAGAGCTGGCGGCCGATCGAGCAGGCGACGATGAGCTACGGCTACGGCCTGTCGGCCTCGCTGCTGCAGCTGGCGCGCGCGTACACGGTGTTCGCCCGCGACGGCGACATCATCCCGATCACGATGACCAAGCATCCGGCGGACCAGCCGGTGGTGGGCATCAAGGTCTTCAGCCCCAAGGTCGCCGCGGAGATCCGCGGCATGCTGCAGATGGCGGCCGGGCCGGGCGGCACCGCGCCGCAGGCGATGGTCCAGGGCTACAGCGTCGGCGGCAAGTCCGGCACCGCCCACAAGCAGGAAGGCAAGGGCTATGCGAGCCACAAATACCGTTCCTGGTTCGTGGGCATCGCACCGATTTCCAAGCCGCGCATCATCGTGGCGGTGATGGTCGACGAGCCGAAGAACGGCCAGTACTTCGGTGGCGCCGTCGCCGGACCGGTGTTCAGCCAGGTGGTGGCCCAGACGCTGCGCCTGCTGGGCGAGCCGCCCGACCTGGATGTCAAGCCGCAGATCGTGGCGCAGCAACGGCTGCAAGCCGTCGACGAGAGTTTCTGAGCGGGCACGAACCATGTTGATGCACCTGAAATCCCCCGAAGCCGCCGCCCGCTGGCTCCTGGAATGGACGCCCAGCGGCCAGCTGCGCACGGACAGCCGCGCCGTTGGCGCCGGCGACGCGTTCATCGCCTGGCCCGGCTACGCGAAGGACGCGCGCCAGTTCGTCGCCGGCGC
>NZ_VOSR01000859.1:0-5306 GCF_007997345.1 Mitsuaria sp. TWR114 | reverse complement strand
CGCCGATGACATCGACGATGCGGTCGCTGACGCCCATGTCGAGCTGGATCTCCGGATGACGCGCATGGAACTCCGGCAGCGCCGGCATCAGGACCAGCCGCGCGAAGGGCGTCGGCACGTCGACCCGCAGCCGGCCGCGCGGCGACGTGGTGGCGCTGGACAGCGCCGTGTCCGCGTCGTCCAGGTCGGCCAGCACGCGCACCACGCGCTCGTAATACGCGGCGCCGTCCGGCGTCACCCGGACCTGCCGCGTCGTGCGGTGCAGCAGCTTCACCCGCAGGCGCGCCTCGAGCTGCTGCACCAGCTGCGTCACGGTGGTCTTGCTCAGGTGCAGCGTCTGCGCCGCCTTGGTGAAGCTGCCGGCCTCCACCACGCGGGCGAAGGCGAGCAGCGCATCGAATCGGTCCATCGTCGAGTCACCTTGATTGCTGTTGGCGAGATCGGGCGCATTCTCTTTCGCCGCCGGCTGGCGCCAGCGCGGCGCCGGCGGTAGATTCGCGCATCGTCCCCCGGAGCCCACGCCATGTGCCCTCGCCTCGCCGCCGTGATTGCCTTGCCGATTGCCGCCCTTGCCTCCGCCCTCGCCCCCGCCAACGCCCATGCCGAGGACGTCCAGCTGGAGCGGCTCGGCTGGCTGGCCGGCTGTTGGGCCGCAGAGAAGGGCGAAGCGGGCTCGGTGGAGCACTGGCTGCCGCTGGCCGGCGGCACGATGCTGGGCATCGGCCGCACGGTCAGGAACGGCCGCACCGTCGAGCACGAGTTCATGCAGATCCGGCTCAACGCCGAGGGCCAGCCGGTCTTCATCGCGCAGCCGTCGCGGCAGAAGGAGGCGACCTTCGTGGCCACCTCGATCGGCGAACGCGCCGTGACCTTCGAGAACCCGGCCCACGATTTCCCCCAGCGCGTGATCTACCGCGCCGTCGGCGAGAGCGGGCTCGCCGCCCGCATCGAGGGCCAGCGCAACGGCACGACGCGCGGCATCGACTTCCCGATGCGGCGCGTGGCCTGCGAGGCGGCCAAGCCCGCGCCCTGACGGCGGACGGCCCCGCCGAGCAGGCCCGAAACGCGACTTCATCGTCGATTCGCCGGCAGGCGGCCCGGGGCCGGCGGCGTGGATCGCCGACAATCGCGCATGACCCGCACCGATCCCACCGGCTCCGCCGCCCCGGCGGCGCCGACGCCCGCGTCCGACGCGACCGCCTTCGACCGCCTCCCCCTGCCCCCCGCCATGCTGGCCAACCTGCGCCAGCTGGGCTACCTCTCGATGACGCCGATCCAGGCGGAGAGCCTGCCGCTGACGCTGGGCGGCCACGACCTGATCGCGCAGGCCAAGACCGGCAGCGGCAAGACCGCGGCGTTCTCGCTGCCGCTGCTGGCCAACCTGAATCCGCGCCGCTTCGCCGTCCAGGCCCTGGTGCTGTGCCCGACGCGCGAGCTCGCCGACCAGGTCACGCAGGAGATCCGCCGCCTGGCCCGTGCCGAGGACAACATCAAGACGCTGACCCTGTGCGGCGGCGTGCCGATCCGCACGCAGCTCGCCAGCCTGGCGCATGGCGCCCACATCGTCGTCGGCACGCCGGGCCGCATCCTCGACCACCTGCAGCGCGAGACGCTGTCGCTGGAGGCGCTGAACACGCTGGTGCTGGACGAAGCCGATCGCATGCTGGACATGGGCTTCGCCGAGGACATCGCCCAGGTCGTCGCCCATTGCCCCAAGCAGCGCCAGACGCTGCTGTTCTCGGCCACCTACCCCGACGACGTGGCCGCGCTGGCGGGCCGCTTCATGCGCGACCCGAAGACGGTGACCCTGACCGAGCGCCATGCGGCCAACAAGATCCGCCAGCGCTTCTACGAGGTGACCGAGGCCGAGCGGCTGCATGCCGTCGGCCTGCTGCTCAACCACTTCCGCCCGGCCAGCACGCTGGCCTTCTGCAACACCAAGCAGCAGTGCCGCGACCTCGTGGCCGTGCTGCAGGCGCAGGGCATCGTGGCGCTGGAGCTGCATGGGGACCTGGAACAGCGCGAGCGCGACCAAGTGCTGGTGCGCTTCGCCAACCGCAGCTGCAGCGTGCTGGTCGCCACCGACGTGGCCGCGCGCGGCCTGGACATCGCGCAGCTCGAGGCGGTGATCAACATCGACATCACGCCCGATCCCGAGGTGCATGTGCATCGCATCGGTCGCACCGGCCGCGCCGACGAAGCGGGCTGGGCCTTCAGCCTCGCCAGCCTGGACGAGATGGGCCGCGTCGGCCGCATCGACCAGATGCAAGGCAGCGTCAGTCCCTGGTACCCGCTGTCCGAGCTGACCGCCACGGCCGGCGGCCCGCCGCTGCGGCCGCCGATGGTGACGCTGCAGATCCTCGGCGGCCGCAAGGAGAAGATCCGCCCCGGCGACGTGCTGGGCGCGCTGACCAAGGACCTCGGCCTGGACGGCGCCAGCATCGGCAAGATCAACGTCAACGAGTTCTCCACCTACGTGGCCGTCGCGCCCGAGCTGGCGGACCAGGCACTGCGCGGGCTCAATGCCGGCAAGGTGAAGGGCAAGTCGGTGAAGGTGAGGCGCCTGTGAGCGACTTCGCCGACCTCGGACTGTCGCCCGCGCTGCTGCGCGCCGCCGATGAACTGGGCTTCGACCGCCCCACCCCCATCCAGGCCGCGGCCATCGCGCCGATCCTGGCCGGTCGCGACCTGCTGGGCAGCGCCGCCACCGGCTCCGGCAAGACGGCCGCGTATGTCTTCCCGGTGCTGCAGCGCCTCGATGCCGGCGTGCGGCCGGCGCTGCGCCGCGCGCAGGTGCTGGTGCTCGTGCCCACGCGCGAGCTCGCCGCGCAGGTCGGCGAGACCCTGATCCAGGTCGGGCGCTTCCTGCGCGAGCCGGTCAAGGTCTCGGTGCTGTATGGCGGCGTGTCGATCAATCCGCAGATGATGGCGCTGCGCGGCGGCGCGGACATCGTCGTGGCGACGCCGGGCCGGCTGCTCGACGTGGTCGCGAAGAACGCGCTGAAGCTGGGCGACGTCGACTGCCTGGTGCTCGACGAGGCCGACCGCCTGCTCGACGCGGGCTTCGCCGACGAGCTCGCGCAGGTGCTGGCGCTGCTGCCGCGCCGGCGGCAGAACCTGCTGTTCTCCGCCACCTTCCCGGACGCGGTGCAGGCGCTGACGACGCAGCTGCTGCACGACCCGGTGCGCGTCGAGGTCAGCGGCGAACCGGCCACCGAGGGGCAGATCGAGGAGCATGCGGTCGAGGTCGATGCCGCGCGGCGCACGCCGCTGCTGCGCCACATGATCGAACGCGGCGAGTGGTCGCGCGTGCTGGTCTTCGTCGCCACGCGTTATGCCTGCGACCACGTGGCCGACAAGCTGCGCCGGGCCGGCCTGGAGGCCGCCGCCTTCCATGGCGACGCGAGCCAGGGCGCGCGCACGCGCACGCTGGCCGACTTCAAGGCGGGCCGGCTGCGGGTGCTGGTGGCGACGGATCTCGGCGCGCGCGGCATCGACATCGCGCGGCTGCCGGTCGTCGTGAACTACGACCTGCCGCGCGCCGCGGCGGACTACACCCACCGCATCGGCCGCACCGCGCGCGCCGGCGAGAACGGCCTGGCGGTGAGCTTCATCAGCGCCGCCACGGAAGCGCACTTCCGCCTGATCGAGAAGCGCCAGGGACGCCGCGTCGCCCGCGAGCGCATCGCCGGTTTCGAGCCGACCGAGACCGCGCCGCCGGACGCGGCGACCGGCGGCGTCAAGGGCCGGCGGCCCAGCAAGAAAGACAAGCTCCGGGCCGCCGCGGCGGCGGCCACGGTGAAGCGCGGCACCTGAGGCCGATGCGTTAGGCCGATGCGTTAGGCCTGCATGTGAGGCCGGTGTGTGACGCCGGCGCGTCAGGCCCGCGCGGGATCGGGAAACCCCTCACCCCCGCCCTGCGGCAATCGACGACACTAGTCGCAAGGTTAAGCGATTAACCTGACCAGCAAGATAGCTGGCACCGACAACAAGGCCGAGGCGCCGCCAGGCGTCCCGGCGAGTGAGACAGCCGTGATCCTGCCGCGCCCGTTGCCCCGTCCTGGCGTCACCCGACGCAACCTGGTGCTCTCCGGTGCCGCGCTCTGCGCCGCCGGATCAGCCGTCGCCTCCGCGGCCTCGTCTGCCGCCGAATCAGCCGCCGCGCCGGCCGCGCCGTCCGTTCCCCGCTCGCGACGCTGACGCGGACGGCGCGATCCAGACCTCCCACCGCAAGGACTTCATCCTGGGCGTCGACATCTCCACGCTGGAGACCGTCGAGCGTGGCGGCGGGAAGTTCTCGACGGCCGACGGCCGGCCGGGCTCCGCGCTGCAGATCCTGCGCGCGGCCGGCATGAACTGGGGCCGCTTGCGGCTGTGGCACACGCCGGTCAACGCCCACGACGTGATCGAGGACGGCCGCATCGTCTCGCGCCACGGCGAGCCCGTCGGCGGCGGCGACAACGGCCTGGCCGTCACGCTGCGGCTGGCCCGGCGGCTGAAGGCGCAAGGCATGAAATGGCTGCTGGACATCCACTACAGCGACCACTGGACCGACCCCGGCAAACAGGCGAAACCCGCCGCCTGGACCGGCCTGCACGGCGCGGCGCTGGCGCAGGAGGTTGAACGTTATACCTCCGAGGTGCTGAAGGCCCTCCACGACCAGGGGACCGACCCGGACATGATCCAGGTCGGCAACGAGATCAACGGCGGCATGCTCTGGCCCGACGGCAAGACCTGGCAGCAGACGCCCGACGAGCAGGTCGGCGGTGACGCGGCCTTCATCGCGCTGCTGCGGGCCGGCATCCGCGGCGTCCGGGCCACCGACGCGCTGCGCGGCGGCCGCCTGCCGGTGATGCTGCACCTGGCGCACCAGGGCGACGGCAAGAGCGCCGAAACCTTCCGCCGGGTCTACGACGGGTTCGAGGCCGCCAAGCTCGACTACGACGTCATCGGCCTGAGCTGGTACCCGTATCACCACGACCCCTACGACGCGCTGCGCGACAACCTGCGCCTGCTGTCGGACCGCTACCGCAAACCGCTGGTGGTGGTCGAAACCGCGTACGGCCACCAGCTGGACAACCCCGGCGGTGGCGGCGCGGTCTTCAACGAGGAGGGCGCGCGCCGCTCCGGTTATCCCGCCACGCCCGAGGGCCAGGCGCGGATGCTGCGCGACGTGGTCCGCGCGGTGACCGCGGTGCCGCAGGGCCTGGGCGTCTTCTACTGGGAACCCGCCTGGCTCGCGGTGCCCGGCGCGGGCTGGCGCACCGGCGACGGCAACGGCTGGGCCAACCAGACGCTGTTCGACG
>NZ_VOSR01000858.1:0-7224 GCF_007997345.1 Mitsuaria sp. TWR114 | reverse complement strand
GCGGGCCTCGCGCACCCGGGCAGCGGCGCGATCGCCCGCGCCGCAGCGACCGCCGCGGCCGCCGCGCCGCGCGACAGCGGTCCGTCCAGCCTGATGGATCTGGACCTCGACCTGGACCTGGCGTCGCCGCCTGCACCGGCACCGGCCATGGCCGCCACGCAGGCGCTGCCGTCGTCCGCCAGCCAGGCGCCGATGAACATGGATCTGGACCTGAGCACGCCGCCGGCGGCGCCGGCTCCGTCCAATGCCCGCGAGCTGGAGTTCGACCTCGGCGACCTGGATGACCTGGGCGGCGCGCCGGCCCCGGCGCCCGCGCAGGACCCGTCGTCGCTGGACTTCGACCTGTCGAGCATCGACCTGGACCTGCCGTCCGACGCGCCGGCGAGCCCTGGCAAGGCGGGCCAGTCGTTCGAGACCCAGGACATCGCCTCGATCGACCTGCCGGCCCTGGACGCGCTGCCGGACACCCGGTCGACGCCGGACACGATGAGCCTGGACGACCTGGGCGTCGACCTGGACAGCATCGACCCGAACGACGACGAGGCGCTGCAGCGTCAGCTGGAGCTGGCCGAGGAATTCCGCCAGATCGGCGACACCGAAGGCGCGCGCGACGTGCTGCAGGAGCTGGTCGGCAAGGCCTCCGGTCCGGTGCGCGATCGCGCTCAGCAGATGCTGGACCAGCTTCGCTAAACTGCGGCCGGTTCACGACAAGGCGCTCGGCCTGGCCGGGCGCCTTTTCTTTTTGGCGGCTTCCTTTCGAGTTCGGAGACCTGCATGCGCGTGGCGCTGGGCGTGAGTTATCGCGGCGAAGCCTACAAGGGCTGGCAGAGCCAGCCCGGTGGCGGCACGGTGCAGGACGCGCTGGAAGCGGCGCTGGCGCAGTTCGTCGCGCAACCGATCCGCACCATCTGCGCCGGCCGCACCGACACCGGCGTCCATGGGCTCAACCAGGTGGTCCACTTCGACTCGCCGGTGGCGCGCGAAGCCTTCTCCTGGGTGCGCGGCGTCAACCGCTACCTGCCGCGCGACATCGCGATCCAGTGGGCCGCCTTTCCCGGCGAGGACTTCCATGCGCGCAACTGGGCGCGCGGCCGCCGCTACTGGTTCCTGCTGCTGGAGTCCAACGTGCGCCCGTCCATCCAGGCCGGCGGGGTGGGGTGGACCTTCCGCCCGCTGGATGGCGAGGCGATGCGCGACGCGGCCTCGCGCCTGGTCGGCGAGCATGACTTCAGCTCCTTCCGCTCGTCGGAGTGCCAGGCCGCCTCGCCGGTGAAGATCCTGCACGGCATCCGCATCGAGAAGCGCGGCGCCTACTGGCGCTTCGAGTTCGACGGCATCGCCTTCCTGCATAACATGATCCGCAACATCATGGGCTGCCTGGTCGCGGTCGGTGCCGGACAGAAGCCGCCCGCGTGGATGGACGAAGTGCTGGCGGCGCGCTCGCGCGACGCGGCGGCGCCGACCTTCCCGCCGGACGGGCTGTACTTCGTCGGCCCGACCTACGACGACCACCTGAACCTGCCGCGGCACACCGCCGCGATGGACTGGTTGCCGTGAGCGGAGTCCTCGCCGTCCGAGAACCTGCCTAGACTGGCGTCCCATGAGCCGAACCCGAATCAAGATCTGCGGCCTGACCCGCGAAGCCGATGTCGATGCCGCCGTCGAGGCCGGCGCCGACGCGATCGGTCTGGTGTTCTACGAGAAGAGCCCGCGCGCCGTGAGCGTCGCGCGCGCCGCCGAGCTGGCGCGGCGCCTGCCGCCGTTCGTGACGCCGGTGGGCCTGTTCGTCAACGCCGCGCCGGCGGCGATCGAGGCGGCGCTGGCCGCGATCCCGACGCTGACGCTGCAGTTCCACGGCGACGAGTCGCCCGAGGACTGCGACCGCTGGTCGCGCCCCTATCTGCGCGCGGCGCGCATGGCGCCGGGCTTCGATTTGCTAGACTTCGCGACTCGTTTCTCCCGCGCCCAGGCCGTGCTGGTCGACGCCTTCGTCGACGGCTACGGTGGAGGCGGAAAGGTCTTCGATTGGTCACTGCTGCCTCCAAGCGTTCCCTCTCCGGTCGTTTTGTCTGGTGGGTTGAGTGCAGCCAACGTGATCGATGGCGTGCGGCAGGTCCGGCCCTGGGCCGTTGACGTCAGCTCCGGCGTGGAGGCCGCCAAGGGCCTCAAGGACGCCGTGAAGATCCGCCAGTTCTGCGATGCCGTGCGCGAGGCCGACCGCCTGAAGTCGGCCTGATTCCGCTTCGAAGCGCGCGGGCATCCTCATAGAGGACCCCTCATGTCCAAGACCATCCCCGATTCGATCCCGTTCGTCACGGGACCGCTGGCCGGCTATGCGCAGCCTGACGCGCAAGGCCGCTTCGGCCCCGTGCCGACCGCCAACGCCCATGGCTACTACGGTGGCCGCTTCGTCGCCGAGACGCTGATCCATGCGCTCGACGAGCTGAATGAGGCCTACGCCCGCTACAGCCAGGATCCGGAGTTCATCCGCGAGTTCCAGTACGAGCTGGCCCATTTCGTCGGCCGTCCGAGCCCGATCTATCACGCCCGGCGCCTGAGCAGCGAGCTGGGCGGCGCGCAGATCTTCCTCAAGCGGGAGGACCTGAACCACACCGGCGCGCACAAGGTCAACAACACCATCGGCCAGGCGCTGCTGGCGCGCCGCATGGGCAAGAAGCGCGTCATCGCCGAGACCGGCGCCGGCCAGCACGGCGTGGCCACCGCCACGATCTGCGCCCGCTATGGCATGGAGTGCGTCGTCTACATGGGCTCGGAGGACGTGAAGCGCCAGTCGCCCAACGTCTACCGGATGAACCTGCTTGGAGCGAAGGTCGTCCCGGTGGAGTCCGGCTCCAAGACGCTCAAGGACGCGCTCAACGAGGCGATGCGTGACTGGGTCACCAACATCGAGTCGACCTTCTACATCATCGGCACCGTGGCCGGCCCGCATCCGTATCCGATGATGGTCCGGGACTTCCAGCGCATCATCGGCGACGAATGCCTGGTCCAGATGCCGCAGATGATCGGCAAGCAACCCGATGCGGTCATCGCCTGCGTCGGCGGCGGCAGCAACGCGATCGGCATCTTCTATCCCTACATCCCGCATCAGGACGTGCGACTGATCGGCGTCGAGGCAGCGGGGCAGGGCGTCGACACGCCCAAGCACGCGGCCACGCTGAGCGCCGGTTCGCCGGGCGTGCTGCACGGCAACCGCACCTACCTGCTGCAGGACGAGGCCGGCCAGATCATCGAGACCCACTCGATCTCCGCCGGCCTGGACTATCCGGGCGTCGGGCCCGAGCACGCCTACCTGAAGGACATCGGCCGCGCCGAGTACGTCGGCGCCACCGATGCCGAGGCGCTCGCCGCCTTCCATCGGCTGTGCCGCACCGAGGGCATCATCCCGGCGCTGGAATCGAGCCACGCGCTCGCGCATGCGATCAAGCTCGCGCCGACGATGCGCCCCGACCAGCACCTGCTGGTGAACCTGTCCGGCCGCGGCGACAAGGACATCGGCACCGTCGCCGACCTGTCGGGCGCCGAGTATTTCGACCGGCCCTCGATGGCCGGCCACGCCGTGAAGGGAGGTGCCCAATGAGCCGCATCCAGGCCACGTTCGAGCGGCTGGCCGCCGCGGGCCGCAAGGCGCTGATTCCCTACGTCACCGCCGGCGATCCGTATGCCGACGTGACGGTCGAGCTGATGCTGGCGATGGCCCAGGCCGGCGCCGACGTCATCGAGCTGGGGGTGCCGTTCTCCGATCCGATGGCCGACGGCCCGGTGATCCAGAAGGCCAGCGAACGCGCGCTGGCCAAGGGCATCACGCTGGCACGCGTGCTGGAGATGGTGCGCGAGTTCCGTCGCCAGGACGACGCGACGCCGGTCGTGCTGATGGGCTACGCCAATCCGGTGGAGCGCTTCGGCCTGGAGCGCTTCGTCACCGAGGCCAAGGCGGCCGGCGTCGATGGCGTGCTGGTGGTCGACTATCCGCCCGAGGAGTGCGAGGCCTTCGCCACCGCGCTCAAGGCCAAGGGACTGGATCCGATCTTCCTGCTGGCGCCGACTTCCACCGACGAGCGCGTCGAGCGTCTGGGCCGGCTGGCCAGCGGCTACGTCTACTACGTCTCGCTCAAGGGGGTGACCGGCGCCGGCCACCTGGACACCGGCGCCGTCGCCGACGCGATGCCGCGCCTGCGCCGGCATGTGAAGGTGCCGCTGGGCGTGGGTTTCGGCATCCGTGACGGGGCGACGGCCGCCGCCGTGGCCCGGCATGCGGACGCGGTGGTGATCGGTTCGGCCCTGGTTCAGCTGATCGAGCTGCAATCCAGGGATAATGTCGCGATCCAGGCTGCGGCCTTCATCCGAGACATCCGCGCCGCGCTGGACGCCTGAGCGGGGCAATCTGCCCCGCTTTCGCGTTTCGCGACAGACATAGGAGCCCGCCATGAGTTGGCTTGAGAAACTTCTTCCGCCCAAGATCCAGCAGACCGACCCCGACCAGCGCCGCACGGTGCCGGAAGGCTTGTGGATCAAGTGCCCGTCCTGCGAGACGGTGCTCTACAAGACCGACCTCGAGCAGAACGTCAACGTCTGCCCGAAGTGCGGCCACCACCACCGCATCGGCGCCCGCGCCCGCCTGGACGCGTTCCTGGACGGGGAAGGGCGCTACGAGGTCGGCCAGGAGGTGCTGCCGGTCGACGCGCTGAAGTTCAAGGACAGCAAGAAGTATCCCGACCGCCTCAAGGAAGCGTTGGAGAACACCGGCGAGACCGACGCGCTGGTCGTCATGGGCGGCGCGGTGATGAGCATCCCGGTCGTCACCGCCTGCTTCGAGTTCGACTTCATGGGCGGCTCGATGGGCTCCGTGGTCGGCGAACGCTTCGCGCGCGGCGTCGAGACCGCGCTGGAGCAGAAGACCCCCTTCATCTGCTTCACCGCCACCGGCGGCGCGCGGATGCAGGAAGGCCTGCTCTCGCTGATGCAGATGGCCAAGACCAACGCGGCGCTGACGCGCCTGGCCAAGGCCAAGCTCCCCTACATCAGCGTGCTGACCGACCCGACGATGGGCGGCGTCTCGGCGAGCTTCGCGTTCGTCGGCGACATCGTCATCGCCGAGCCCAAGGCGCTGATCGGCTTCGCGGGCCCGCGCGTGATCGAGAACACCGTGCGCGAGAAGCTGCCCGCCGGCTTCCAGCGCGCTGAGTTCCTGATGGAGAAGGGCGCGATCGACATGATCGTGGACCGCCGCAAGCTGCGCGAGGTCGTGGCCCGCAACCTGGCCATCCTGCAGCGCCAGAGCGCCGACGCGGTCGCCTGACGGCGCGCCGCCGAACCGCCCGCGGCGGTTCCGGTCCTCAGCACGGCCAGACCCCTCCCGGTCTGGCCGTCTTCATTTGAGCCTTGGACATTCCGATGACTTCTTCCCCGAACGACCTGTCGATCCCGCAACTGGCCCCGGGCGGCGACGCCCAGCCGGTGCTGGAGGCGTGGCTGTCGCGCTGCGAGCGGCTGCATCCCAAGGAGATCGACATGACGCTGGCCCGGGTCGCCGAGGTGCGCGACCGGTTGGGCCTGCGCTTCGGCGCGGACACGCCCGTCGTCATGGTCGCCGGCACCAACGGCAAGGGCTCGACCTGCGCGATGCTGGAGAGCATCGCGCTGCAGGCCGGCTACCGCGTCGGCCTCTACATCAAGCCGCACCTGGTGCACTTCCAGGAGCGCTGCCGCGTCGGCGGGGCGCCGGTGGATGCCGCGTCGCTGCTGCCGCATTTCGAGGCCGTCGAGCGCGCGCGCGGCGAGCTGACCCTGACCTATTTCGAGTTCACGACGCTCGCGATCCTGCATCGCCTGGCCGCGGAGCCGCTGGACCTGGTGATCCTGGAGGTCGGCCTGGGCGGGCGGCTGGACGCGGTCAACGCGATCGATGCCGACTGCAGCGTCATCACCAGCATCGACCTGGACCACACCGAATACCTGGGCCCGGACCGCGAATCGGTCGGCCGCGAGAAGGCGCACA
This sequence comes from Mitsuaria sp. TWR114, assembly GCF_007997345.1. Classification (NCBI taxonomy): domain Bacteria; kingdom Pseudomonadati; phylum Pseudomonadota; class Betaproteobacteria; order Burkholderiales; family Sphaerotilaceae; genus Roseateles; species Mitsuaria sp. TWR114. The sequence goes on along the minus strand of NZ_VOSR01000858.1, from coordinate 1,208 downwards.
TCATGCGCCCGGGCAAGCCGGTGATCGTCTCCGACCCGATGCCGCCCGCCTCGATCGCCGCGCATGCGGCCTCGATCGGGGCCGACCTGCGCCAGCTGGGCCACGATTTCACCTATTCGGGCGACCGGCAGCAGTGGCAGTGGGCGGGGCGCTCGCGCCGCTACAGCGGCATGTCGTATCCGGCGCTGCGTGGCGTGAACCAGCTGCTGAATGCCTCCGGCGTGCTGGCCGTGTTCGAGGCGCTGTACGAGCGGCTGCCGATCTCCGCCCAGGCGGTACGCGCCGGCCTGGCGCTGGTGGAGCTGCCGGGGCGCTTCCAGGTGATCCCGGGCTCGCCGATGCTGGTGCTGGACGTGGCGCACAACCCGCACGCGGTGGCGGCGCTGGCGCAGAACCTGGACCAGATGGGCTTCTACCCGCGCACCCGCGCGGTGTTCGGCGCGATGGCCGACAAGGACCTGGCCAACATCCTGGCGCGGATCTCGCCGCTGATCGATCACTGGCACTTCTGCGACCTGCCGATCGCCCGTGCGGCGACCGCCCAGGCGCTCCAGCAGCGCTTCGACGAGGCCCGCGCCGCCAGCGCGCTGCAGACGCCGAAGGAAGTGGGCAGTTCTCTGCATCCGGACCCTGCGTCGGCCCTGGCCGCTGCGGCGGCCGAGGCGGACCCCGCTGATAGAATTTTGGTCTTTGGTTCGTTCTTCACCGTGGGCGGCATCCTCAAGCACGGCATCCCGAGATTGGGCGGCGGCGTCCAGCCGGAAGCCGCGCCCTGAGGGACCGCCCATGCCGCGCCAACCGCGCGTTGAACGCATCGCAACGCTGCATTCGAATCTGTCGCGATTGAAGTCGGCGGCCCTGTCCGCAGATGCGCCAGGACCGCTTTCCGCTCCGGGGCGGCGCGGCACCAACCAGGTCTTCCGAGTACATGGGATTTCTTTCCTTCCTGAAGCGCGGCGAAGCGAATGAGGCCGGCGATCGCGATGCCGAGCGGGGGCGCTCCGGCGACGGCGGCCGTGGCCGTGCCCGCGGTGGCGCCGAGGCGGTGGACGACGTCCAGCAACTGCGCCTGCGGGCCCGGCGACGCCTGATCGGCGCGGCGGTGCTGGTGGGGGTGGCGGTGATCGTGTTCCCGCTGCTGTTCGAGACCCAGCCCCGTCCCATCCCGGTGGACCTGCCGATCGACATTCCGCGCAAGGACGGCGCCG
>NZ_VOSR01000857.1:0-1253 GCF_007997345.1 Mitsuaria sp. TWR114 | reverse complement strand
GCGAGGTCCGCGAGATCACCGCGCGCGAGCAGCAACTGCTGCACGATCCGAAGGAACTGCAGGTCAGAGGCCTGCACGAGCAGCGCGCGAAGGACTTCCAGCAGCTGATCGCCGGCCTGCCGCAGTCGCTCGACGCCGAGCGCCAGCGTGTCTCCCAGGTGATCGCCCGGCTGAAGGCCGAGGATGCGCCGCTGGCGCAGATCCAGGCGGCGGAGAAGGTCCGTGCCGCGCTGCCGCGCACCGAAGCCGAGGCCCGCGAGCTCTGGCAGCGCGCCGTGGTCGCCAACCACCAGCGGGCCGAGCCGCTGGCCGGCATGCCGCCGCATGCGCGCCCCTTCGCCGGCGATCCCGACGGCACGCCGGCGGAGCAGGAGGCCTACTCGCTGTCGCGGCGCAACTTCCTTGCGCTGGTGCTGGTGCTGATGGTTGGCACCGCCGGGCTGCCGCACATCCTGACCCGTTACTACACGGTGCCGACGGTGGCGGAGGCCCGCACCTCGGTGGCCTGGACGCTGTTCTTCATCGCGCTGCTCTACCTGTTCGCGCCGGCGCTGGCGGTGATGCTCAAGCACGAGGTGCTGCATCAGCTCGTGGGGACGCCGATCGCCGAGTTGCCGGGCTGGATGAAGCAATGGATGCGGGTCGATCCCGGCCTGCTGAGCATCCAGGACATCAACCAGGACGGGATCCTGCAGCTCGGCGAGCTGAAGCTGGGCGGCGACGTCGTCATGCTGATGACGCCCGAGCTGGCCGGGCTGCCGCATGTGCTGGCCGCCATGGTGGCGGCCGGCGCGCTGGCCGCGGCGCTGTCGACAGCGGACGGGCTGCTGCTGACGATCTCCAGTGCGCTGTCCCACGACGTCTACTACCGGGTCATGAATCCGCGCGCATCGATGACGCAGCGGGTGACCATCTCGAAGGCGCTGCTGTTGGCCACCGCGCTGACGGCCGCGGCGGTGGCCGCGCAGAAGCCGGCGGACATCCTGCTGCTGGTGTCGGCGGCGTTCTCCTTGTCGGGCTCGACGCTGGTGCCGGTGCTGGTCGCGGGCATCTTCTGGAAACGGGCCAACAAGCAGGGCGCCGCCGCCGGCATGCTGGTCGGGCTGGGGGTGACGCTGTATTACATGGTCGGCGCGCACGCCGGCCTGCGCCAGGCGCTGGGCCTGGGCGGCGGCGCGGTCATCAGCAACCCGGTGCCGGAAGCGCACGCGATGCCCAAAGCGCTGATCGACGGCTTCATCGCGCAGGCGCTG
>NZ_VOSR01000856.1:0-624 GCF_007997345.1 Mitsuaria sp. TWR114 | reverse complement strand
CCCCCTGGCCGCCTCGCCCCCCTCGTTGAGGGGCCGGCATCGACCGGCCCGCCCGCCCATCGGGGGCCCGTCCGGGGGCACGTCGGGGGGCCGTCGGGAATCGGCTGACACGTCCTTCAGCGGGTTGCCTTCCCGATTTTCGTGCGACGTCCGATGTTTTGTTTCGAATATCGAACCCCAGTATCTCGGGCCCGAGGACGAGTATGTAACGACGGGCAATAACCCCTCGATCCGAGACATCCGTCAGGTTGTCAACCCTCGACCTGGATGTTTCAAAGAGTACCTCCTCGCAGCTGCCCAATATTCCCGGAATCACCCGCGTGTGGCCGGCGTCCACTCTGGAAAAACGACCGCCGGACTCCGCATACTGAGTCATGGCCGCAACACCTGCCCAGCCGGGTGGGAATGAAGCAGTCAATTTCCCGGGTGCCAACATCCAGTAACAAGAATCCCGCCCGACGCCTGCAACGCGGCGTCGGCGCGCAAGAAGAAGAGATACCGGCATTTACTCGTCAACGCGCTCCGCGCATTTTCAGCAGTTCGAAACACCATGACGAAAACCTCTTCTTCCTTTGGAATCTCCGCCGGCCTGAGCGCCTGCGCGCTCGCCGCCGGCCTGCTGCT
>NZ_VOSR01000855.1:0-791 GCF_007997345.1 Mitsuaria sp. TWR114 | reverse complement strand
CGCACCGCGCGCAGCGCCTCGCCCCGACCGGCACGCAGCGCGCGGGCGCTGGCCCAGGCGGCGGTCACGCCGGTGGCGACCAGGCTGGCCGCGAGCAGCGCCGCGACCCGGCCCACTGGCACCGACCAGTCCATGCTCCAGTGGAAGCTCTGCGGATTGAGCCGGAACACCAGCACCGCGCTGATCGCCAGGCCGACGATCAGTCCCATCAGCGCGCCGGCCACCGCCTGCAGCAGGCTCTCGGCCAGCACCAGTCGGCGCAGCATCGCGCGCGTCAATCCCAGGTGCAGCAGCAGGCCGAATTCCCGCCGGCGCGCCAGCAACTGCGCCGACAGGCTGGCCGCGACGCCGAACAACCCCAGCCCCAGGCCCACCGCCTGCAGCCAGTAGGTGATGGCGAAGCTGCGGTCGAAGATCGCCAGCGAGAAGCGGCGGAGCTCGCCCGCGGAGGCGATCTCCAGCGAGTCCGGCGCCCCCGAGGCCTCGCGCAGCGCCTGCTGCGCCGCCACCGGATCGGCGCCGGGCCGCAGCCACAGCGCCAGCTCGTGATCGCCGCGTCGCCGCTGAGCCGTTCCCAGTCGCGCCGCTCCATCAGCACCGCGCCGGTCTGGCGGCTGTAGTCGCGCCAGATCGCCTTCACCGCGACCGGCAACTGGCGGCCCTCCAGCCGCAGCGTGAAGCGGTCGCCGGGCGCCAGGCGCAGCTCGTCGCGCATCGCCTCGTTGATGTAGACCGGCTGCACGCCGTCCGGCAGCGCGACCGCCTCGCCCTGCAGCGGCAGGCGGTGGTCC
>NZ_VOSR01000854.1:0-1360 GCF_007997345.1 Mitsuaria sp. TWR114 | reverse complement strand
GTCGCCGCCGCCATCGGCCACTCCATCACCAGCGCGGTGGCCGAGACGATCCGCGCGTCTTCCACTCCAGCCACTACCTGGACGCCATCGCCGGCCACGGCCAAGCGCGGCGCATCGCCGTCGTCGGCGCCGGCATCTCGGGGCTGTCCTGCGCCTGGCTGCTGTCGGGGCGCCACGACGTCCAGGTCTTCGAGGCCGACGGTCGCATCGGCGGCCACAGCCACACGGTCGACGCGCCGGACCGGGGCGCGAGCGTGCCGGTGGACACCGGCTTCATCGTCTACAACGAGCCGGCCTATCCCAACCTGAGCGCGCTGTTCCGCCACCTGGCGGTGCCGACGCGCGCGTCGGACATGTCCTTCGCGGTGAGCCTGGACGGCGGCGCGCTGGAATACGCCGGCACCGACCTGAACGGCCTCTTCGCCCAGCGCGCCAACCTGCTGCGTCCGCGCTTCTGGTCGATGCTGCGCGACGTGCTGCGCTTCTATCGGGAAGCCCCGCGCGACGCCCAGGCCAGCGGCGACCTGGCGCTGGACGACTACCTCGACGCGCGCGGCTACGGCCGCGCGTTCCGCGACGACCACCTGTATCCGATGGGCGCCGCGATCTGGTCCTCGACGGCCGCCGACATCGGCCGTTATCCGGTTGCCGCCTTCGTCCGCTTCTGCGAGAACCACGGCCTGCTGCGGGTCAGCGGGCGGCCGGTGTGGCGCACCGTCGAGGGCGGCAGCCGCGAGTACGTGCGACGCCTGACGCAGTCCTTCGCCGACCGCATCCACCGCGACGAGCCGGTCATCGCCGTCGCGCGCGAGCCGGACGGCGTGCGCCTGCGCACCCGGCGCGGCGCCTGGACCCCGCCCTTCGACCACGTCGTGCTGGCCACGCACGCGGACCAGTCGCTGCGCATGCTGCTCGCCCCCAGCGCCGCCGAGCGGCGCCTGCTCGGGGCCATTCCCTACACGCGCAACCTGGCCGTGCTGCACCGCGATCCGGCGCTGATGCCGCGCCGCCGGGCGGTCTGGTCGAGCTGGAACTACCTCGCCTCGCGCCAGGGGGAAAGCGGGCAGGTGGCGCCGACGGTGACCTACTGGATGAACCGGCTGCAGCCGCACCTGCCGCAGGGGCCGGATGCGCAACCGCTGTTCGTGACGCTGAATCCGGCCGTCCCGCCGCATCCCGATCACCTGCTGCGCACCGAGGTCTACGAGCACCCGCGCTTCGACGCGGCCGGCATCGCCGCGCAGCGCGAGCTCTGGTCGCTGCAGGGCCGGCAGCGCACCTGGTTCTGCGGTGCCTGGTTCGGATCGGGCTTCCACGAGGACGGCCTGCAGGCGGGCCTGGCGGTGGCCGAGGCGCTGGG
>NZ_VOSR01000853.1:0-1254 GCF_007997345.1 Mitsuaria sp. TWR114 | reverse complement strand
ATGCCCATGCCGCCCATGCCGTCCAGCGGCTTGAGGATGATGTCCTGGTGCTCCGCATGGAAGGCGCGGATCGCGGCGGCGGAGCGCGTCACCAGCGTCGGCGCGATGAACTGCGGGAACTCCAGGATCGCCAGCTTCTCCGGATGGTCGCGCAGCGACGCGGCCTTGTTGAACACGCGCGCGCCTTCGCGCTCGGCCTGCTCCAGCAGGTGGGTCGCGTAGAAGAACTCCGAATCGAAGGGCGGGTCCTTGCGCATCAGCACCGCGTCGACATCGGCCAGCGGCAGGTCCCGCGTCGCGGTGATCTCGTGCCACACGGCGAGCTTCGTGCCGGCCTGGCTGGCGGCGGCTTCCGGCGTCAGCGTCAGTTGCCGGGCCGCATGCGCCGTCACCCGGCCGCCGCTGACCCACAGCAGGTCGGGCACCTCGCACACCCACAGCTCGTGTCCGCGCCGGGCGGCCTCCCGCATCATCGCGAAGGTGGAGTCCTTGTAGGTGTTGAACGTGGACAGCGGGTCGGCGACGAACAGCAGTTTCATGGACAGGGCTTTCGACAAGGGATTCGGCAAACGCCGGCAATTCGGCGGCAATTCGGGCAATTCGGCGGCGAGGCCGGGGATCTCAGCAGGGACCTTCAGACCTCGGGCACGAACTCCCTCTCCCGCTTGCGGGAGAGGGCAGGGGTGAGGGCCAGCCCCCTAGGCAGGATCACTGCCTGGGAGCGGCCCGGAAGTGTTGCACCAAAAGAGAAACCGCACCGGCGACCACGCCCCAGAACGCCGAGCCGATGCCCAGCAGGCTCAGCCCCGACAGCGTGACCAGGAAGGTCAGGATCGCGGCGTCGCGATGACGCTCATCCTTCAGCGCGGCCGACAGCCCGCCGGCGATCGTGCCCAGCAGCGCCAGTCCCGCCACCGCCGCGATCAGCTCGCGGGGGAATGCGGTCAGCAGCCCCACCACCGCCCCGCCGGCCAAGCCGATGGCGATGTAGAACAAGCCCGCCATCGCCGACGCCGTGTATCTCCTGGCCGGATCCTCGTGCGCCTCGCGCCCCATGCAGATGGCCGCGGTGATCGCCGCGAGGTTGAACGCATAGCCGCCGAACGGCGCGAAGACTACCGAGGCCAGGCCGGTGGCGGCGATGCTCGCCGAGACCGGCGTCTGATACCCCGACGCCCGCTGCGCGGCGACGCCGGGCAGGTTCTGCGAAGCCATCGTGACAAGGAACAGCGGCAGCGCCACGCCGACCAGCGC
>NZ_VOSR01000852.1:0-3889 GCF_007997345.1 Mitsuaria sp. TWR114 | reverse complement strand
TCGCGCGTTTCGGCGACGTGCTCGATCCGGGCACCGACCTGCGCCTGCCGCTCAAGGAACTGGGCGACGTCGGCGCGGCGGCGTTGCCGCTGATGGTGGCGCTGGTGCTGCAGGACTGGGCCCATGGCGTGGCGCGCGACGAGTTCGCGGTGCTGGCCGCCGGCGCCGACGACGGCGCGCGCGGCGCGCTGCTGCTGGCGGCGGGCGATCCGGCGGCGGCCGGCGCACGGCCGCGGGCGGCCGAGCCGCGGGAGGTGACCGCATGAGCGTCAACGCGAATTTCCGCGAGGTGGCCGGCGAGTCGACGAACCACGTGATCGTCTACATGAATCCGAGCGTCTGCCTCACGCCCGCGGCGCCGAGCCCGGTGCCGATCCCGTATCCGATCACCACGCCGGTGGGCTCGGGCAAGCTCGATGGCGACACGCGCGGCGTCAAGATCGGCGGCAAGCCGACCTTCCACGTCGACGCGGTCGTGCACGACTGCATCGGCAACCAGCCGGGCACGCAGAAGGAAGTGGTCAGCCTGAAGATCGGCTCCTCCGCCTTCATCATCGACGCAGTCCCAACGTCCAGTTCGAGGGCAAAGCGGTGGTCTACACCGGCAGCTCCGGCATGGGCAACCAGATGTGAGGCCATGGGTACCAGCGCCGCGATGGTTCAGTTGAAGGTGATGAAGGCCGGCGGTGCCGGCGCCATCGCGGACATGAAGTGCTCGGAGATCCTGGCGTGCTTCGATCCGCCGATCGAATTCGGCAGCCACTCGCAGATGGTCGGGACCAAGGACGGCTACCAGGCGGAACACATCCTGCCGACCTCGGCGATGCACGACCTGGGTCGAGGCGGCGCGAAGTTCCCCGGCTGCGAGGGCTACAGCACCGGCGGCGCGTTGACCTTCATGGCCGGCGACGGCCAGAGCGAAGGCATGGAGCACAAGATCCTGACGGACCAGATGCGCCAGTTCTCCCAGCAGAACGACCTGGCCAATCGCAACGCGCCGATGAGCGAGTGGATGGAGCAGTACAAGCAGGGCGCGAAGGATGCGTTGTCCCGGGGCAAGCCGACGCGCACGATCAATCGGCCCGACCTCGACCGCGACAACCTGATCGCGGCCGCGGCGGAGTGCATCGCGCTGGCCGCCGCGGAGTCGTTCGCCAAGCTCGATCCGCCGGTCAAGCCGGAGACCCCGCTGCGCAATCCCTGGGCCGCGACCAAGGCCCAGAAGGCCGAGGCGGAGGCGGTGAACATGGACGTCGACATCATGTAACACCGCCTCGGATGGCACGGCGACACTAGACGTTTTCGAAGGAGTCCCTCTTGCAGAAAGAAATCAACCAGGTCGTGGACACGGCCGACGGCCTCGTGTTCATGGGCCTGTCGTATCCGCCGGAGGACATCGGCGCGGCCGTGGGCAGCCTGTACCGGCTGGCGCCGGGCAGCAAGGCCGGCGATCCGGCCGTGCCCATCCTCAACACCAATGACGCGCTGCGGGTGCTGTGGGCCTCGCCCGCGGGCCAGCTGTGGGTCGGCAGCGCCGACGGCCATGTGGCCACCACCGCCGCCACCGGCTGGGCCGCGCCGGGCGGCGACCTGGACTACGAGGTGATGAACGGCGGCCCCGCCTGGACGGTCTCGACGCTGCCCCGCGACAGCGTGAAGGGGCTGGTGCCCAACATCACCGCGATCTGGGGCAGCGGCGATTCGGACGTCCACGTGGGGACGCGCGGCGGGCACCTGTATCACTGGAACGGGAAGGCGTGGACGCAGACCCGGGCGGGCGACGGCTCCGCCGACCAGACCATCCGCACGATCCGCGGCCATGCCGGTGACGATGTGTACGCCGTAGGCGCCGTGGACACCCTGTTGCATTTCGACGGCCAGCAATGGCGCAATCTGCCCATCCCCGGCACGCCGGGCCCTGGCGAGACGCTGGGCGGCATCGCGCTGCTGCCCGAGCGCGCCGTCATGCTCTGCGCGTCCGGCGAGGGCGGCCGCCTGCTGCATGGCAGCGCGGCGGGTTTCACCGAATTCGGTCGTTACCCGCTGCCGCTCAACGACGTGGCGGTGCTGGGCGACCGGCTGCTGTTCGCGATCTGGAACGGCGTGGCCGAGCTGGTCGGGCGCGACGTGCAGGTCGTGAAGGACAACTTCAAGACCGCCGGTGCCTTCGAGGGGCGCGGGCGGGTGTTCTTCACCGAGCCGGCCGCGCCGCGCATGCAGTTCATCGTCCATGACCCGGCCAATGCCGCGACGCCCTGGACCCGCAGCAAGTTCTGAGCGATGTTGGCCGCCCTGCAGACCTTGATGGAAGTGGCCCGGGCCCAGGCCCGGGTCGACGTCCGGCTGAAGCTGGCGGTGTTCGTGCGTGGATCCCTGAGCCGGCAGGACATGGATCCCGACACCCTGTGGGAATTGCTGCGCGAGCAGCCCTTCGCCGCGCACCTGAACCGTTTCCGGCGGGGCGGTGAGACGCAGTGGCGGCTGCCTCCGGCCGGCGGCTCCGGCCGCATCTGGGCGCGCCGAGCGGGCGTCGATCCGGCGGCTTGCGTCGCCTTCGCGGGCGACGGCAAGCATGGCCGGACCGCGATGTCCCTGCAGATCGCCGACCTCGGGCCGGCGATGGGGATGGAGCGTGCCAGTCACCTGATCTTCGAATTCCCGGACGATGCGTCCAACCGGCAGATCGCCGAGGTGGCACGTTGGAGCCTCTCGCACCTGCCGGTGCTGTGGGGCACGGCGGGCTGGTGCTTCGACGTCGTGGAGGGCTCGGCCTACATGGCGGCGCGTCACGTCGTGGCGCTGGCGCGCCGCTGCTGGGCGATCCAGATCCTGGAGCCCGCGATCCTGCAGTGGGATGCGCTGCGCGGGCTGCCCGGCGTCAACTGGCTGACGCTGGTCGGCGATGGCTTCGCGGCGGCGCATGGCATCGATCCGGCGGCCCTGGCCGGGTTGGCCGGTGCCGAGGTGTTCGTCCATCGCGGAGGCGATGCCACCATGCTGGCGGCGGGCGCGGCACCGCTGCGCGGCGACATCCATGCCGACGAATCCCTGGCGCCGCTGGTGACCGTGGCGCAGGCGCTGAAGCCGGCGCTGCTGGCCAGCTGCTCGCCGATGTACGGCCAGCTGGCCGACGAGGACGTCATGAACGCCTGGTTACAGCGCTTCATCGATCCCCAGGCCTGGCTCCGGGTGGACGTCGACGGGTAGGGCGCCTGGAGGACCTGCAGGGCCTGCGCGGCTCTGCCACAGCGTCCTCGTGACTTTCGTTCATTGCCCCCGATCCCCGTGACACGGAGGATGCGGGCTGGGCGGCGATCCTCGCCGCGGCGAGGCGTTCGATGTCACGATCAGAAGGTAATCCCCGCTCGGCCAAGCCGGGCAGCGCGCCGGCGGCTCCCGCCGACGATCCCACGCTCGATCCTGACGCGACCCGCATCGTGCCGGCGCCGCTGCCGGCCGGTGCCGCGCCGCTGGAGCGCATGCCGCCGGACACCGCCGCCAACCGCGCCGCGCCCACCGCCGAGCCGCCCCATGACGACGGTCCCGAGACCGTCCAGCATGAGCGCGACATCAGCTTCATCGACCCGACCTTCCCCGACACCTTCTCGATGCGCGCCGGCCGCAAGCCCGCGGACATCCCCGTCGACACCGACCACACCGTGATCGCGCCCGCGGCGCTGCTGATGCCGCGCGAGTCGGTCGAGCCCGCCGCCTCCGCGTCCACGCCGGCACCGACCGCGCCACCGACCCCGGCGCCCACTTCGTCCCCCGTGGCGACCGCCCCCGCGGCGCCCCTGCCCAGCGCGCCCGCCGCCGCTCCGATCGATCCTCCCGCCGCCCCGGCCACCCCAGCCGCCGCCATTTCCGTGAACGACAACGAAACCGTCAT
>NZ_VOSR01000851.1:0-543 GCF_007997345.1 Mitsuaria sp. TWR114 | reverse complement strand
GCCGCGCTGGCGGCGCTCTCGGCGCTCGAGGCGGCCGTCTGCGGGCGGTCGATGCGGCCGATCAACTCGCCCAGCGCGTCGTTGACCGACTGCGCCGCGGCGCTCTCGGCGGCTTCCTTCTCGCGCACCAGGTCCAGCAGCGGATCGCGCTCGCGCGTCGGATGCAGGTCCAGCACCAGGCGGTTCTTGTAGGCCGCCACCGGCTCGATGGTGAACACCTGCGGCGCCACCGCCTGCTTCAGGTCCAGCACGATCCGCACCACGCGCGGCTGGTTCTGTCCCACGCGCACGCCGGCGATGTAAGGGTCGTCCGGCTTCACCTTGCCGAGCAGCTCCTTCAGGCCGGCGTTCAGTTCCAGGCCATCGATGTCGATGACGAGCCGGTCCGGATTCGCGGCCATGAAGCTCCTGGCGGCCAGTTGGCGATCGGACTCGATGGTCACGCGCGTGTAGTCGCTCGCCGGCCAGACGCGCACCGCGACGATGGTGGCGGCGCCGGTGACGCCCGCGGCCAGCGCGGGCAGGGCCGGGAAGCTCGAGCAC
>NZ_VOSR01000850.1:0-2081 GCF_007997345.1 Mitsuaria sp. TWR114 | reverse complement strand
GGGCAGGGCCGCCGCGCTGGCGGCGCTCTCGGCGCTCGAGGCGGCCGTCTGCGGGCGGTCGATGCGGCCGATCAACTCGCCCAGCGCGTCGTTGACCGACTGCGCCGCGGCGCTCTCGGCGGCTTCCTTCTCGCGCACCAGGTCCAGCAGCGGATCGCGCTCGCGCGTCGGATGCAGGTCCAGCACCAGGCGGTTCTTGTAGGCCGCCACCGGCTCGATGGTGAACACCTGCGGCGCCACCGCCTGCTTCAGGTCCAGCACGATCCGCACCACGCGCGGCTGGTTCTGTCCCACGCGCACGCCGGCGATGTAAGGGTCGTCCGGCTTCACCTTGCCGAGCAGCTCCTTCAGGCCGGCGTTCAGTTCCAGGCCATCGATGTCGATGACGAGCCGGTCCGGATTCGCGGCCATGAAGCTCCTGGCGGCCAGTTGGCGATCGGACTCGATGGTCACGCGCGTGTAGTCGCTCGCCGGCCAGACGCGCACCGCGACGATGGTGGCGGCGCCGGTGACGCCCGCGGCCAGCGCGGGCAGGGCCGGGAAGCTCAGCACCACCGCGCCCATGCGGCGCAGGGCCTTGCGGCGGTCGCGCGACGCGGGCGCGGTCACGGGCGTGGACGGGGCCGCCACCGCGTCGTGCGGCAGGGGGGCGGCAGGCAGGCCGGTCAGGTCTCCGTTCATGTGAGGCGTGTCGGTCTCGTTCGAATCGATGTCAATCGGGGGCGCCGCCCGTGCCTGGCGCATCGGAAGCGGCGGGCGCGGCGGACGATGAGGTCGAGGCGGCCAGTTGCCGGTCCAGCTCGGCGAGCAGCGCCTGGCCGCGCGGCGTGTGCGCCTCGGCGCGGACGTCCCGGCTGTCGTCGTCATTGACCGCGAGCACCAGCCGCAGGTCCGGGGGCGGGAGCATGCCGGCGGCCTTGGACGGCCATTCGCTGAGCTTGAGCCCCGGCGCGGCGAAGACGTCGCGGAAGCCCGCGTCCTCCCACTCGCGCGGATCGCTGAAGCGGTAGAAGTCGAAGTGGTGGGCGGGCAAGCCGCCGAGGCCGGGCGGCGTGTAGTCCTCGACCACCGCGTAGCTGGGGCTCTTGATGCGGCCGGTGACGCCCAGCGCACGCAGCAGGTGGCGCACCAGGCTGGTCTTGCCGGCCCCCAGGCCGCCGTCGAGCTCGATGCCCAGGTCCGCGATCTGCGGACAGCGGGCCAACGCCTGCGCGAAGCGCTCGCAGGCGGCCTCGTCGGGCCAACGGAATGGGCGGGTTTCTAGAATGCTCAACAGCGATGAATTCCTTGGTCAACACCCCGCGGCTCGACGCGCCCTCCGACGCCTCCTCGAGCCCCTCCCGCGACCCCGACGCGCTGGCTGCGCTGATGGTCGAGGTGCGCGCCTGGGCGCATGAGCTCGGATTCTCACAGATTGGGGTGGCCCACGTCGATCTGAGCGATGCGGAGGCCGGCCTGCAGGCCTGGCTCGACGCCGGCTTCCACGGCGAGATGCAGTACATGGCCGCGCATGGCCTCAAGCGCGCCCGCCCGGCCGAACTGGTGCCCGGCACGATCAGCATCCTCACCGCGCGCATGGACTACCTGCCCGAGGCCATCGGCCCCGAATGGCAGGCGCGGGAGTGGGCCGCGCTGGCCGACCCGGCGCGGGCGCAGGTGTCGCTCTACGCCCGCGGCCGGGACTACCACAAGGTCCTGCGCCAGCGCCTGCAGCAGCTGGCGGACCGCCTGCAGGCGCGCGTCGGCCCGATGGGGCACCGCGTGTTCACCGACTCGGCGCCGGTGCTGGAGGTGGAACTCGCCAGCCGCTCGGGCATCGGCTGGCGCGGCAAGCACACCCTGACGCTGCACCGCGACAGCGGCTCGATGTTCTTCCTCGGCGAGATCTACCTGGACCTGGCGCTGCCGCCCAGCGAGCCGGTCAGCGCGCATTGCGGCCAGTGCCGCGCCTGCCTGGATGCCTGTCCGACCGGGGCGATCATCGCCCCCTACCGGCTCGACGCGCGGCGCTGCATCAGCTACCTGACGATCGAGCAGGACGGCCCGATCCCGGTCGAGTTTCGCGCCGCGATCGGCAACCG
>NZ_VOSR01000085.1:0-9665 GCF_007997345.1 Mitsuaria sp. TWR114 | reverse complement strand
GGTCAGCCTGTCCATCGCGCCGGGCGAGGTGCATGCCATCGTCGGCGAGAACGGCGCCGGCAAGTCCACCCTGATGAAGATCATCGCCGGCGCGGTGCAGGCCGATGCCGGCGAACTGCTGTGGGACGGCGCACCGCGGGCGCCGCGATCGCCGGCGCAGGCGCGCGCGCTGGGCATCAGCATGGTCTACCAGCACTTCTCGCTGTTCGATTCACTGACCGCGGCGCAGAACATCTGGCTGGGGCTCGACAAGGCGATGACGCTGGACGCGGTCCGCGCCCGCGTGCGCACGCTCTCGGCCGAGTACGGCCTGCCGCTCGATCCCGAGCGCCCGGTGCATGCGCTGTCGGTGGGCGAGCGTCAGCGGGTCGAGATCCTGCGCGCGCTGATGACCGCGCCGCGGCTGCTGATCCTGGACGAGCCGACTTCGGTGCTGACCCCGCAGGCGGTGGAGGCGCTGTTCGTCACGCTGCGCCGGCTCGCCGACCAGGGCTGCGCGATCCTCTACATCAGCCACAAGCTCGACGAGATCCGCGCGCTGTGCCATCGCTGCACGGTGCTGCGCGCGGGCCGGGTGACCGGCGAGGTCGATCCGCGCCAGGAGAGCAACGCCAGCCTGTCGCGGCTGATGATCGGCGCGGAGCCGCCCCGGCTCGCCGCCCGCGCCGTGCGCGAGCACGCGCCGGAGCGATTGCGGGTGAGCGGCCTGAGCCTGGCGCCGGAGACACCGCATGGCACGGCGCTCGCGGACATCGCGCTGGCGCTGCGACGCGGCGAGATCCTCGGCCTGGCCGGGGTGTCGGGCAACGGGCAGCAGGAACTGCTGCGGGTGCTGTCCGGCGAGGACCGCCGCGCTGAGCGCGGCGTCGTCACCTGGATCGCGGATGACCCGTCGGCCGACCCATCGAATGACGAGTCGAATGACCCGTCGAACTCGCGGGCCGCAGCCGGTGCTGTGAACCGCACCACCGATCTCGGACCGCTCGGACCGGCCAAGCGCCGCGCGCTCGGGCTGCACCACGTGCCGGAGGAGCGGCTTGGACGCGGCGCGGTGCCGTCGATGTCGCTGGCGCAGAACACGCTGCTGACACGGCGCGAGCCGGTGGGACGGCTCGGTCACGTGTCGACGGCCAAGGCGGCGGCGCTCGCGCGGCGGCTGATCGAGCGCTTCGGCGTGCGCGCTGCCGGGCCGCAGGCCGCGGCGCGCAGCCTGTCGGGCGGCAACCTGCAGAAGTTCATCATGGGTCGCGAGATCGACGCGGCGCCGAAGGCCCTGGTGGTCGCGCAGCCGACCTGGGGCGTGGACGTCGGCGCGGCGGCGCAGATCCGCGCGGAACTGCTCGCGCTGCGCGACGCCGGCTGCGCGCTGCTGGTGGTCAGCGAGGAACTGGACGAGCTCTTCGAGCTCAGCGACCGGCTGGTGGTGATGGCGCGCGGGCGCTTGTCGCCGACGATCCCGGTGGCCCAGGCCAGCGTCGCGCAGATCGGGCAGTGGATGAGCGGGCTTTGGGACGCGGCCGCGGGGGAGGGCACGCATGCTGAAGCTTGAACCCCGCCCGCAGCCGTCGGCGGCGATGTCGCTGGCGTCGCCGCTGATCGCGCTGGCGCTGACGACGCTGATCGGCGTGGCGATCTTCGTCGCGCTGGGCAAGGACCCGCTGCAGGGCCTGCGCATGTTCTTCTGGGAGCCGCTGCGCAATGGCTACGCGCTCGGGGAACTGGGCCTGAAGGCGACGCCGCTGGTGCTGATCGCGCTGGGGCTGGCGGTGGCCTTCCGCGCCAACGTCTGGAACATCGGCGCGGAGGGCCAGTTCGTCGCCGGCGCGCTGGCCGCCGGCTGGGTCGCGATGCAGGCCGACGCCGGCAGCACGAAGCTGATCGTCCTGCCCATCCTGCTCGCGGGCGTGCTCGGCGGCGTGGCCTGGGCCTCGATCACCGCGGCGCTGCGCGACCGTTTCCATGCCAACGAGATCCTCGTCAGCCTGATGCTGGTCTATGTCGCGGAGCTGCTGCTGCAGTACCTCGTCTACGGCCCGTGGAAGGACCCGGCGGGCTACAACTTCCCGCAGACCATCACCTTCCTGCCGGCGACGCAGCTGCCCAAGCTGTTCACCGGCACGCGGCTGCACATCGGCGTGTGGATCGCGCTGGCGGCGGTGATCGGCTGCTGGTGGCTGCTGATGCGCTCGATGGCGGGCTTCGCGCTGCAGACGGGCGGCATCGCGCCGATGGCGGCGCGCTACGCGGGCTTCTCGTCGCGTGCGGCCCTGTGGGGCGCGATGACGCTGTCGGGCGGCCTGGCGGGCTTGGCCGGCGCGCTCGAGACGGCCGGGCCGCTCGGCCAGCTCACGCCCTACGTGCCAGTGGGCTACGGCTTCGCGGCCATCATCGTGGCCTTCGTCGGCCGGCTGCATCCGGTGGGCATCGTGCTCTCGGGGATCCTGATGAGCATGTTCTACATCGGTGGCGAGCTGGCGCAGTCGCGGCTCGGGCTGCCGAAGGCGATCACTGGCGTGTTCCAGGGGCTGCTGCTGTTCTGCCTGCTGGCCTGCGACACGCTGATCCACTACCGCGTGCGGCGCGTCGCCGGGCTCGGCGTCCGCGGCGTCGACAAGGAGCAACGCTGATGGATGCCTGGGCCTTGCTGATCGCCGCGACGCTGAACGCGGGCACGCTGGTGGCGCTCGCGGCGCTCGGGCTGCTGATCAATGAGCGCGCCGGCGTCGTGAACCTCGGGGCTGAAGGCATGATGCTGGTCGCCGCGATCGCCGGATTCGCCGCGGCGGTGCACAGTGGCAGCGACCTGGTGGGCTTCCTGGCTGGGATCGGTGCGGGCGCGCTGATGGCGCTGGTCTTCGGCGCGCTCGCGGTTTACCTCAACACCAACCAGTACGCGACCGGGCTGGCGCTGAGCCTGTTCGGCGCGGGCTTCTCGGCCTTCGTCGGCCAGAACTACGTACAGGCGAAGCTCGGACCGCGGCCCGCGTTCGCGGTGCCGGGCCTGGCCGACATCCCGTTCATCGGGCCGGCGCTCTTCAAGCAGCATCCGCTGGTCTACGGCGCGATCGCGCTGACGGCGCTGCTCGCCTGGGGACTGACGCGCACGCGCGCAGGCCTGGTGCTGCGCGCGGTCGGCGAGTCGCCGGAATCGGCGCATGCGCTGGGCTATCCGGTGCGGCGCATCCGGCTGCTGGCGGTCGTCGCCGGCGGGGCGCTGTGCGGGCTCGCGGGCGCCTACTGCTCGGTGATCTACACGCCGCTGTGGGTCGAAGGGATGATCGCCGGCAAGGGCTGGATCGCGCTGGCGCTGACCAGCTTCGCCACCTGGCGACCGGCGCGCGTGCTGCTCGGCGCCTACCTGTTCGGCGGCGTCACCATGCTGCAGTTCCACCTGCAGGGGCAGGGCGTGCAGGTGGCCAGCCAGTTCCTGAGCATGCTCCCCTACCTGGCCACCATCGTGGTGCTGGTGCTGATCTCGCGCAACGAGGGCTTCATCCGCGCCAACATGCCGGCCTCGCTGGGGCGGCCGTTCCATCCCGGCGGATAGCCGCGCGCGGCGCCGCGATCCCCCGCTTTCCGCTTTCCGATCACGACTTCGCTGGAGAACCCATGTCCGTCCGATATCCGCGTTCGATGCTCCGCCGTTCCCTGCTGATCGCCGCGTCGGCGGCCGCCGCGCTCGCGCTGGCCGCGTGCGGCAAGAAGGACGACGCGCCCGCCGGGGCGGCGTCCGCGCCGCAGGCGGGTGGCGCCGCGTCCGGGGGCGCGCCGCTCAAGGTCGCCTTCGCCTACGTTGGCCCGGTGGGCGACGGCGGCTGGACCTTTGCCCACGACAACGCCCGCAAGAAGCTCGAGCAGACCTTCGGGTCCCGCATCCAGACCAGCTTCGTCGAGAAGGTGCCCGAGGCGGCCGATGCCGAGCGGGTCTTCCGCGACCTGGTCCAGCAGGGCAACACCCTGGTCTTCGGCACGACCTTCGGCTACATGGCGCCGATGCTGAAGGTGGCCGCGGACAGTCCGCAGGTCCGCTTCGAGCATGCGACCGGCTACAAGCAGGCCGCCAACCTGCGCAGCTACGACGCGCGGACCTACGAGGGCGCGTACATGGCGGGTGTCGTCGCCGGCGCGATGACGAAGACCGGCACGCTGGGCGTCGTCGGCTCCATCCCCATCCCCGAGGTGATCCGCAACATCAACAGCTTCACGCTGGGCGCGCAGAGCAGCAACCCGAAGGTGACGGTCAAGGTCGTCTGGGTCAACGAGTGGTTCAACCCGCCCCAGGAGACCAACGCCGCCCAGACGCTGATCAACGCCGGCGCCGACGTGCTGATGCAGAACACGGATTCGAGCGCGGTGCTGCAGACGGCCGAGAAGAACGGGAAGTACGCCTTCGGCTGGGACTCGGACATGAGTTCGTACGGGCCCAAGGCGCACCTGGGCTCGGCGGTGATCGACTGGTCGCCGTACTACATCGCCAGCGTCCAGGCAGCGCTGGACGGCAGCTGGAGCGCCGGTGCGGGCAAGCACAGCTGGTGGGGCGTCAAGGAAGGCGCGATCGACCTGGTGTCGCTGAACGCCGCGGTGCCCGCCGAGGTCAAGGCCCGGGTCGACCAGGTGAAGGCCGGACTCAAGGACGGCAGCTTCGTCATCTGGAAGGGCCCGATCGCCGGCCAGGACGGCAAGGAGGTCCTGGCGCGGGACAAGGTCGCCGACGACGCGTTCCTGCAGAACATCAAGTTCTATGTGAAGGGGGTGGAAGGGCAGGTGCCCGCCGGCAAGTGAGCGGCCGGTTCCCCCGTCCATCCCGCCGGATCGACGCTCCGTCGCGGCGCACCGCCGCCAGTCGGCCGCAGGATGGGCAAGGACTGACCCCGGCGTCTACAGTCGCCGGATCCCGGGATGGTCCCGGGCCCGATCAGGAGAGGAGAACCCGATGAGGAAGTCGTTCCCGAAGGCCGCCCCGCGGCAGGCACTGACGCTGCTGGGCCTGGCCTTGGCGGCCGCGATGGCGATGCCCGCCCAGGCCGCGACCGAGAAAGCCGCGGCCCGTTCCGAGGCCAAAGCCACCCAGCCGCGCCCCGCCAAGCGCTACACGATCGAGCAGTTCATGGCGACGACCTCGATCAGCGGGGCGTCCTTCTCCCAGGACGAGCGCCGCATCCTGTTCAGCAGCAATGCCAGCGGCATCTTCAACGTCTACAGCATCAGCGTCGACGGCGGCGAGCCGGTGGCGCTGACCGCCTCTAAGACCGACAGCCATTACGCCGTCAGCTACTTCCGCAATGACGACCGGGTGCTCTTCACCCGCGACCAGGGCGGCAACGAGAACAACCACCTGATCGTGCGCGAGCTCGACGGCAGCGAGCGCGACCTGACGCCCGGCGACAAGGTCAAGGCTGGCTTCAACGGCTGGAGTCGCGACGGCGACGCCTTCTTCGTCACGACCAACGAGCGCGACGCCCGCTACATCGACGTCTACCGCTACGACGCCAAGACCTATGCGCGCACGCTGGTCTACCAGAACAACGACGGCAACGCGGTGTTCGGCGTCAGCGGCGACGGCCGCTGGGTGGCGCTGGGCAAGACCAACACGACGGCCGACTCCGACGTCTACCTCTACGACACGCAGTCGAAAGAGACCAAGCACCTCACGCCGCACCAGGGCGTCGCGTCCTTCAGCGTGACCGGCTTCGACCCGGCGTCGACGACCCTGCTGATGCTGTCCAACGAGGGCGCGGAATTCCAGCGCCTGCTGGCCTACGACCTGGCGTCCGGCCAGACGCGCGAGCTCGAGAAGGCCGACTGGGACATCGTCTACAGCAGCTACTCCCGCGACGGGCGCTACCGCGTCACCGGCATCAACAACGATGCCAGCCTGGAGCTGCGCATCGTCCAGACCGCCGATGGCCAGCCGGTGACCCTGCCGCGGCTGCCGGGCGGCGAGCTGCGCGGCGTGGCCTTCTCGCGGACCAGCCAGCGCATGGCCTTCTACCTGAACGGCGACCGCTCGCCGAGCAACCTGTATGTCTACGACTTCGGCAGCAAGCAGGTGAAACAGCTGTCGCGCAGCCTGTCCCGGGACATCGATCCGGAAGAGCTGGTGGAGGCGCGCATCGTGCGCTTCCGCTCCTTCGACGGCATGGTGATCCCGTCGGTCTACTACCAGCCCAAGGAAGCTTCCCCGACCCACAAGGTGCCGGCCGTGGTGCTGGTGCATGGCGGCCCGGGCGGGCAGACGACGCGCGGCTACTCGGCGATGGTCCAGTACCTGGTCAACCACGGCTACGCGGTGCTGGGCATCAACAACCGCGGCAGCTCGGGCTACGGCAAGAGCTTCTTCACCGCCGACGACGGCAAGCACGGCCGCGAGCCGCTGTGGGACTGCATCGAGGCCAAGACCTACCTCGCCAGCACCGGCGTGATCGATCCCGAGCGCATCGGCATCATGGGCGGCAGCTACGGCGGCTACATGACGCTGGCGGCGATGGCCTTCCGGCCCGAGGCCTTCAAGGTCGGCGTGGACATCTTCGGCGTGTCCAACTGGCTGCGCACGCTGGAGTCCATCCCGCCCTACTGGGAGAGCTTCCGCAAGGCGCTGTACCTGGAGATCGGCGATCCGGTGAAGGACAAGGACTTCCTGGTCGCCACCTCGCCGCTGTTCCATGCCAAGGAGATCCGCAAGCCGCTGCTGGTGATCCAGGGCAAGAACGATCCGCGGGTGATCAAGCCGGAGAGCGACGAGATCGTCGAGGCCGTCAAGAAGAACGGCGTGCCGGTGGAGTACGTCGTCTTCGACGACGAAGGCCATGGCTTCTCCAAGAAGAAGAACCAGATCGAGGCCAACCAGAAGACGCTGGAGTTCCTCGACAAGTACTTGAAGCCCGGCTTGAAGAACTAAAACCGTGTGAAGTTGCACGGCTTACAGGCTGTTGCCCGGGGCCGTGACGGCTTGGGCAGCATGCACCCCCAGAAGCCCGGCCCCGTGCCGGGCTCTTTTGTCCGAAGAGAGAGAAGCGCCCGATGGAGGGCGTCCAGCGGACCACAAGTCCGCGACGCGGCGTCGGGCGATCCACAAGACGGGGGAACAAGTCATGCGATTCGAAGGAACCTTGGACAGCTGGTACGCCGAGCGCGGCCACGGCGTGGTGCGGCCCGAGCAGGGCGGCGAGACGCTGTTCGTGCATGTGTCGGCCTTCCCGATGGACGGCCAGCCGCCGCAGGAGGGCGAGCGCATCAGCTTCGAGATTGTGTCCAGGAGTGACGGCAGCAAACAGGCGGTGCGGCTGCAGCGCCTGCAGGCCCACAGGCTGCCCTCGCAACTGCGACCCCGCATGGCCTCCCGCCCGCCGCGGCCGATCGCGCGCCGCCGCACGTCGCCACTGACCTGGATGGTGCTGGTGCTGCTGGCGCTGGGCGTCGGCGCCACCGTGTGGACGCCGGCCAGCCATGCGCTGGGCGGCGCGAAGGCCCAGAGCGAACCGTCGCGGCGCTGAACCAGTTGACTCCTTGGGGCCGGCCCTTGCGGCCCCGTCGCCCTCGCGGAGGCCTGTTGCTCCGCTTTTTGCAGGCTGCCCTCGGGCAGCCTTTTTTGCGTCCTCAGACCTTCAGTTCCAGGCGCACGGTCCAGACGGTGAAGCTGCGGCCGGTGTTTTCGCTGGTGACCAGCCGGCCCGGCGTGACCGCGATGCTGCCGTTGCCGTAGCTCAGCGGCACCAGGTTGCTCGCGGCCAGGCGCAGCGCCACGGCGGACGAGAAGGTCCACAGGGCCGAGACGTCGATGACGCGCTTCTTGTCGATCTCGTTGAGCACCTGGTCGCTCTGCTGCAGCAGCGTGGTCGGCGTGTAGTTGAGCGAGGCGCCCAGCGTCAGCGGCAGCGAGCGCAGCCGGTAGTCGGCGCCCAGGTTGGCGGTGTAGCGGGGCTGCTGGTCCAGCTTGTTGTCAGGGCCGCGGATGCCGTCCACCGAAGAGTCGAACAGCGACAGGTTGCTGCGCACGTTGATCGGCAGCGCGTCGGCGACGTATTCGTCGAGGCGGAACTTGGCTTCGAGCTCGACGCCGCGGGTGGTGGCGTTGCCGATGTTGCGCGGCCGGATGACCCAGCGCGGCTCGGTGGCGTAGGGCACGGTCTCGAGCTGGGCCTGGGCGCGGATCAGGTCGGTGATGCGGCGATAGAAGAAGTTGACGCTGAGCAGCCCGCCCTTCGAAAGGTATTTCTCGTAACCGATCTCGACGCCGGTCGCCATCTCGGGCTTGAGGTCGGGGTTGCCGAAGCGGTCGGGATAGTTGATCAGGTTGCTGCCGCAGAGCGTGGCCGGCGGCTGGCAGGTGAACTGGCTGTTGATGCTGAGCCGGCCGATGACGTCGTTGAGGTTGGGCGCCTTGTAGCTGCGGGTCAGGCTGGCGCGGATCTGCTCGCGGCTCTTCTCGTCGATCTTGTAGACGCCATGCAGCAGCGGGGTGAGCACGCTGGAGGTGTTCTTCACCGGGCCCTGGTTGTTGCTGCTCTCGGTCTGGATGCCTTCCCAGCGCAGGCCGGCGTAGAAGCCCCACTGCTTGCCGACGCTCCACTCGTCCTGCGCATAGGCGGCGAGCCGGCGCGTCGATGCGGAGACGTTCTCGCCGAAGTCGGCGAGGAAGGCGCAGTTGTCGCGCCGCATGGTGCTGCCGTAGACCTCGGTGCAGCCGCGCGTCTGCTCGCGCGTGGTGCCTTCGCCCTCGACGCCGGCGACCAGGCTGTGCTCGTTGTCCATCTGGTGGTTGAGCTTGAGGTTCACGCTCCACTGCGTGTCGCGGCTCTTCGTGGTGTCGTCCTGCGTGCGGAAGAAGAGGCCCGGCGTGGCGTCGAGGTCCTCCTCGCGGTGGGCATCGCCGTCCATCGTCATGCGCCCGGCGCCCAGCCGCGTCTCCAGGCGGGTGCGCTCGTCCAGGCGCTTGTTCCACTGCAGGTTCAGCCGGGCCATGGTGGCGCGGTTGCTGCTGTCGCTGGTGTAGCTGTCGTACTTGATGCGCTCGAAGGCGTTCTCGTCCGGCACCGCCGACTGGGTCTGCCGGGCGCTGCTGGCGCCGCGGCCGCGGTTGACCATCACGAAGGGCTGGAGCGCGAGCGTGTCGCCGCCCGCCAGGCGCAGCTGCAGGCGGCCGGTCAGGTTGAGCGACTTGCGCTCGTCGGCGCTCTGTCCGCGGGTCTGCAGCAGGGTCTGGCTCTGGAGCGCGCCGGTGCCGGTGTCGAAGCGGCTGGTCAGCGACTGCGACGCGATGTCGTCGAGCCGCTTGTGCTGCATCGCGTTGACGGTGAGGTTGTAGGCGGTGCCCTGGTCGTCGAGCTTGTCGTTGCGGGTCCAGCTCAGGTGGGGCGTGACGTGGTCGCGCTCGAAGGTGGAGGCCAGGCGCAGTTCGTTGAGGCGGCGCTGCAGGGCCTCGCGCAGGACGACGTTGATGGTGCCGGCGATGGCGCGCGCGCCGAACTCGGCGGTGGGCGCGCGCATGACCTCGATGCGTTCGATCTGTTCGGGCGGGAGCTCGTCGAGCGAGAAGCCCGGCGGCATGCGTTCGCCGTTGACCAGGATCTGCGTGTAGCCGCCGCCCATGCCGCGCATGCGGACCTCGCCGCCGCGGCCGGGTCGTCCGCCGGTGGTGACGCCGGGCAGGCGCTTGAGCACCTCGC
>NZ_VOSR01000849.1:0-542 GCF_007997345.1 Mitsuaria sp. TWR114 | reverse complement strand
GCCGCCCGCCAGCAGCGCCCCGCTGCCGCTGCGTCCCAGCATCAACTGACGCCCCGCCAGTCGCCCCAGCAATGACCCAAGCCCGCACGAACACCTCCCGGAGCCGCCTGCAGGCCTGGGGGCTGCAGAAGTCTTACGGCGTCAGGAAGGTGGTCAAGGACGTCCACCTCGACCTGCACAGCGGCGAGGTCATCGGCCTGCTGGGCCCCAACGGCGCCGGCAAGACGACCAGCTTCTACATGATCGTCGGCCTGGTCCGCGCCGATGCCGGCGAGATCCAGATCGACGGCCGCCCGGTGCAAGACCCTGCCCATCCACCAGCGCTCGCGCATGGGGCTGAGCTACCTGCCGCAGGAAGCGTCGATCTTCCGCAAGCTCAATGTCGAGGAGAACATCCGCGCCGTGCTCGAGCTGCAGCTCGACGACAAGGGCAAGGCCTGGTCGTCCGCGCGCATCGACGCGGAGCTGGACAAGCTGCTCAACGAGCTCTCGATCGAGAAGCTGCGCGACACGCCCGCGCCGGCGCTGTCCGGCGGCGAGCG
>NZ_VOSR01000848.1:0-3158 GCF_007997345.1 Mitsuaria sp. TWR114 | reverse complement strand
AGCGCCACCAGCGCCGCCAGCAGCGCGGGCGCCAGCTGCGTGACGATGCCGAAGCCCATCAGCAGCAGCGCGACGATGCTGGATCCGCCGCCCAGCGTCAGCAGCACCGCGATCAGGGTCAGCAGCGGCGCGGCCAGCCGCGAGACCGTGGCCAGCCGCGCATCGTCGCTGCGCGGGAACAGCGGCCGGTAGAGGTTGCGCGCCAGCAGCGTCGAGGCCGAGATCAGCATGATCGAGCCCGGCACCAGCGCGGTGAGCATGCCGGCCGCGCCGATCGCGCCGACGAACCAGGGGTCGAAGGTCTTCAGCGACAGCTTCAGCAGCGCCAGGTCGATCTGGCCGCCGCTCAGGCCCGGCACCTCCAGCACCGCCGCGAAGCCGGCGAACATCGAGAACAGCATCACCAGCGCGTACAGCGGCATGACGGCCGCGTTCTTGCGGAAACTGCGCTCGGACTTTGCGGTGAACACGGCGCTGAACGCATGCGGCCAGAGGTACATGCCCAGCGCCGACAGCGCCACGGTCGAGCTGAACCACACGGCGTTGCGGCCCTCGGCGGGCAGCGCGAGGAAGCCGGGCCGCGCCGCTTCGATGCGCTCGAACATCGGGCCGAGGCCGCCATGGTGGTGGTAGGGCAGGTAGAGCCCCAGGAACACGCAGACCAGCAGCACCAGCACGTCCTTCACCACCGCGGTCAGCGCCGAGCCGTGGATGCCCGACAGCATCACGTAGACCGTCATGACGCTGGCGCCGATCCAGACCGCGGTCGCCGGCGACAGCGTGCCGTAGGAGGTCAGCTCGACGATCAGGCCCAGGCCCTTCATCTGCACCACCAGGTAGGGCACCAGCGCCAGCAGCGCGACCACGGCGACCAGCAGGCCCAGCGCCGGACTGTCGTAGAGCCGCGCGAAGACCTCGGGCTGCGTCATCGCGCCATGCCGCTTGGCGAAGCGCCAGATCGGCGGCAGCAGCCAGTACGACATCACGAAGGCCAGGCAGGTGTAGACCAGGATGTAGAGCGCCGCGCCGCCGTGGCCGTAGGCGTAGCCGCTGGCGCCCAGGAAGGTGAAGGTGGTGTAGAGCTCGCCGGCCATCAGCACGAACACGAGCAGCGCGGAGAAGCCGCGCCCGCCGACGCTCCACTGGGCCAGGTCCATCGTGACGCCACGCCGCGCGCGCAGGCCGGTCCAGAGCGCGAAGGCCAGCGTCAGCAGCAGGATGACGGTGGCCGCGTTCATGCGTCGCTCCCGGCTTGGGCGCTGGCGCTGGCGCTGCCATTGCCGCTGCGGTGCTCGCCGATGTGCTCGCTGATATTCCCGCCGATATTCCCGCTGACGTCGTCGCCGAGGTCGGGCGCCGCTTCCGCGTCGCCGCGGTTGGCGGGGTCGAGGCGGTAGATCGCCGCCATCACCAGCGCGGTCAGCAGCATGCCGGCGATGGTCCAGGCCATGAAGAACGGCAGTCCCAGAACGAAGGGCTGGACGCGGTTGGCAACGGTCACGCCGGCCAGCGCATGCAGCACCGGCAGCAGGGCCAGCCAGCGGTGGCGCCGCGACGGCGACGCGAGTGGGGTGTCGGACATCACCGGGTCATTCCTTCCGGGAAGCGGGCATCGCCACCGGCGCCCGCAAGGCGCGGCGGATCGACGGAGATCGAAGCATCCAGCGCATCACCGGGCACCGGGAGCGAGCGGCAAGCCGCGGCCGGCGGCGGCCAGCGCGCGCAGCACGACGTCCGGCGTGGCCGGCGCCTCGCGCACGCGCGCGCCGGTGGCGTGGTGGATCGCGTTCAGGATCGCGGCGGCGGTCGGCACCAGCGCCGGCTCGCCGATGCCCTTGGCGCCGTAGGGCCCGATCGGCGTCGGCGCCTCGACGAACAGCACCTCGACCTCGGGCACGTCGTGCACCGTCGGGATCAGGTAGTCATGCAGGTTGTTGTTGCGGCCGGGCAGGTACTGCTCCATCAGCGCCAGGCCGACGCCCTGCGCCACCGCGCCCTCGATCTGGCCCTCGAGCAGCGTCGGGTTGACGCGCCGGCCGACGTCGTGCGCCGCGACCACCCGGCGCACCCGCACGCGTCCGGTCTCGAGGTCGACCTCCACCTCCGCCATTTGCGCGCCGAAGGCGTAGGTCGCATAGGGGCGGCCCTGGCCGGTGGCGTCCAGCGAGCGCGTCGGCGGATCGAAGCGCTCCTCGGCGCACAGCGCGTAGCCATGGGCATCCAGCGGCAGCTCGCGCAGCGGCAGGCGCGCGTCGCCCGCGCCGACCCAGCCCTCGCCGAAGTGGACCGGCGCGTCCTCGACGGCGTTCAGCAGCGCGCGGATGCGCCGCCGCAGCGCGGTGCCGGCCAGGAAGGCCGCGCGTCCGGTCACGAAGGTCTGGCGCGAGGCCGAGGTGCGTCCGCAGTCGGGCGTGAGGTGGGTGTCGGGCCCGACGATGTGGAGCCGGCCCACCGGCACGCCGAGCGCGTCGGCCGCGATCTGCGGGATCACTGTGTTCGAGCCCTGGCCGGCGTCGACCGCGCCCTGGTGCAGCACCAGCGTGCCGTCGGGCCGCACGCCGATGCGCACCGTCGACGGATTGGGCGTGCCGGTGTTGCCGCAGCCGTAGAAGAACGCGGCCAGTCCGACGCCGTGACGCCGCTGCGGCGGCGCCTTGGCATTGCGCGCGGCGATCCGCGCGAGCGCCTCGGTCCAGCGCGGTCGCAGCGCATCGAGGCACTCGACCAGGCCGACGCTGTCGTCCAGCAGCTGACCGGTCGGCAGCGTGTCGCCGGGCCGCAGCGCGTTGAGCGCGCGGAATTCGAGCGGATCCCAGCCGGCCTTCAGCGCCAGTTCGTCGATCAGCTGTTCCTGCGACATCGTCGTCTGCGGCACACCGAAACCCCGGAAGGCACCGGCCGGCGTGACATGCGTGTGGATGGCGCGCGCGCGGGCCGCGTAATGCGGCAGGCGGTAGGGACCGCCCGCATGCACCGGCACGCGGTTGGCGACGGCCGTGCCCCAGGAGGCGAAGGCGCCGGTGTTGTAGTCGCCCTCGAATTCGACGGCCCGCAGCCGGCCATCGCTGCCGGCCGCCATCGTCGAGACGATGCGGGCGGGATGGCGCTTGGTCGACGAGGCCATCGACTCCTCGCGGCTGAACACGATCGCGACCGGC
>NZ_VOSR01000847.1:0-3976 GCF_007997345.1 Mitsuaria sp. TWR114 | reverse complement strand
CACCTGCACCTGCACCTGCGCCCGCACCGGCACCCGCGCCTGCGCCAGGCGGGCTGGTCCATCCGGGGCTGCTTCATACGCAGGCGGACCTTCAGCGCATGCGCGATCAGGTCGCCGCCGGCAAGCAGCCCTGGCTCGGCAGTTGGAACCTGCTGCTCGCCGCGCGTCGTGCCGAGCTGGGCGTGAAGCCCTCACCGCTGGAAGTCGTGAGTCGCGGCGGAACCGGCGAGAACTTCTGGGTGATGGTCACCGACATGATGCGCGCGTATCACCTCGCGCTGCGCTGGAAGGTCACCGGCGACGAGGCCTATGCGAAAGACGCGGTGAAGTTCCTCAATGCCTGGTCGTCGACCTTGAAGCGACTGGCCGGCGATTCCAATCGTTACCTGGCGTCGGGCCTCTACGGCAACCAATGGGCCAATGCCGCCGAGGTGATGCGCACCTATCCGGGTTGGGCCAAGGAGGACGTCGCACGGTTCCAGACCATGCTGCTCAACGTGTTCTATCCGGAGTGCCACGCGTTCCTCACCGACCACAACGGCACCGAGATCAGAAAGGTCACGCACTACTGGGCCAACTGGGACCTGGCGAACGTCTGCAGCATGTATGCCATCGGCGTGTTCTGCGACCGACCGGACATCGTCGCTGAGGCCAGCAACTACTACAAGAACGGCCGGGGCTGTGGATCGCACGGCAACAACGTCTACTACCTGCATCCCGGCTACCTGGGCCAGTGGCAGGAAAGCCACCGCGACCAAGGACACTCCACCCTTGGCATCGCGCTGGCCGGCATGCTGTGCGAGATGGCCTGGAACCAGGGCGAGGACCTCTACGGGCTCTGGAACAACCGCCTCCTCGCCGGTGCGGAGTACGTCGCGAAGACCAACGTCCTGGTCGGACCGCCGCCCGACTACATCGCGTACCCGATGCCCTTCACCCCCTACACCGGCGTCCATGGATCCAGCACCACGGTGTCCGGTGGGGACAACCCTCGCCCCTGCTGGGAACTCATCCTCAACCATTACGTCGCCCGCAAAGGCCTGTCGGCCCCATGGACCCAGAAGATGGTGAACAAGCAGCGTCCTGAACGGGTGGACGGTGGGGATTCGCCGGGCCTGGGATCCTTGCTCTACGTCCGTGACGCCGTCGCGCCCGCCCGGCCGAGCGGCCTGAGCGCCGTCCTCCATGAGGGCAAGGTGCTGATGTCGTGGTGGGGCAGCGCCGATGCAACGGACTATCTGGTGCAGCGCGCGAGTTCCTCCGCCGGCCCCTTCACCACCCTTGCGCGAGTGACCGACCCGCGCACCTACACCGACGCACCGGCTGCGGGCACCTGGTACTACCGCATCAGCGCCGTCACCGGCCAGGGCGAGCGGGTCGGGGCGGACACCCTGCGCGTGGCGGTGCCCGGAGAACTGTGGCTGCATCTGCCACTCAACGGCAGCACCGATGACCTCAGCGGCAACGGCCGATATGGCGTGCTCATGGAAGGCGCGACCTGGGGCGAGGGGCGCAACGGCAGCACCTGCGTCGTGTTCGACGGCCGCCGTGCCCATGTGCGCCTGGTCGATGGCGTGGTGTCGGCATTGGGCGACTACACGGTGGCGATGTGGGTCTACTGCGACAACACCGGCCCCAGTTCGCGCTTCTTCGATTTCGGCTCCAACGACGTGTCGTACATGGCGCTCACCCCGCGGGAGTCGACGCGCCCGCCCGTCCCCAGCCTGATGCGCCTCATGTCCACACGCAATCAGTTCTGGATGCCGTCGCCCTTGGCGGCGCCCATTCCGCCCAACGGTCGCTGGACCCATGTGGCCATCACGCTCTCTGGCACGGTCGGCACGCTTTACGTCGACGGCTCACCGGTCGCCACCAGTCCCGAAATCTGGATGGCGCCCTATCAGTTCGGCCACACGACGCGGAACTGGCTGGGACGCTCGCAGTACGGGGGCGATCCATTCTTTAAGGGGCGGATGCAGGACTTCCGGATCTACAGCGGAGCGCTGACCGCCGCCGCCGTTGCGAACCTCGCCCGCTGACAGCCTTGCCCCCGCCCTTGGGCGGGGCAAGGCGAGCGCGGAAGCTTCACGTCAACTCATACGCCAGCTCAGAGAAATGCCGCCCGTCCCGGATGTCGACGCTCAGCTGCCCGCTGAGCCCGGTCAGCCCGCCGGTCCCTGAATCCGGCACCACCTGCACGGTCAGTGTCGGCTGGCCGCGGTTCATCTCGCCGGTGTGCATCAGCACGAAGCTCCCCTCCCAAGTTAGCTGAATGTCGACACCCGCTGTTGACATGCATTTAAGTCGAGAGCGGGATCCTAGGTGGAACAACAGGTTAGCCCATTCTGAATCACCGTCCTTGAGAACCGATGCTCATCCAAGTTGAGAATTTCCTGTTGGCTCATCACTCAACTTGAGAAGTTTCTCAGCAGAGCTTTGTTCAGAGCACAAGTCTTGTCCCGGACGCTCCGTGCGAGGATCCGGATTACTGAAAACCGTCCAATGAAGGCGCTGCCGGGGAGCCGGACAATCGCCACCTTACGCTCCTGTAGCGCTGCCGCCTGTAGAGCGGCTAGGGGCCCGACCAGATGGCAGCGATCGCGGAGAACCTGTGAAACGAATCAGAGTGGCGCCGGGAAAGTTCGTCATGGTTAGCTCCGAGCTGGCTGAGAAAGCAGCGCGGATACGCATGCTCACGGCGGAGGAGGCTCGGGCGCTTGTGGAAATGGCTCCCAAGATTGCCGCCGGGCCCATGCTTGGGAAACCTTCCATGCGACGGCGCAAGCCGAAGAGACGTTAAGGGGCCAAAGGGCGGCAGTCCCGCGACAGATCTGCCGATGAGCACGTTGCTGCCCGCTTTAGGCTGAAAGCGGAAGTGCTGATGCAGGGCACAAGGGCTAGCGCGACGCTCGCGCCTAGAAGGTCTCAGCAAGACCTCGGTGAAGCCGATTGTGGAGAGGCGTACAGGACATACCTACGCTGCGGAGAAGCTAACTGTGGCGATCAATTGCCTGGCAAGCCATGCGGCAGCTGTGCAGCGACGCCGAGCCACACCGCGTGGCTCCCTTGCGGATCTAGCTCTCGCTTGATGAGGACAGGAGCCAGCGCTAGGGCGTCATATGGGACCTCGACTTGCAGCACTCGGTGCGTCGGCGATCCCGCTCGATGGAAGACCACGAGTCCGACCTCAGAGGCCGGAGGGGTCACGAGCACCAAGTCAAAGGCGCTGATCTGCATGCCCGCGAGATGGGCTATCTGAACCCTAACTCGCATCGCCATCACTACCGATCCCGAGCCCAGGCAATGCCCTGGATCAGGGCGTAGTCACTAGCCCCGGCTGAAGATGCGAACGTCCGCTTGAACCGGAAGACGCGGTCGGTCGTGGCAGAACCGCTTCCGGACCGGATGGATACTGACGAGGCGAAGCGTCCGCCTGCCTCGGGTGTAGTCATGGGCGAGACACGAAAGCGTCCCACCTCGATGCTGTCGGAATGCATAAAGAGGGGCGCCCATACCAGTTGGCCAAGCGCAGTTGGGTTTGAGGTGGCAACAGGGCCTGTGCCCGCCTGCCGTCGACAAGAAACGGCTGGTAGCGGCCCGATCAAACCCGACGAATGTTCGTCGCCTGAAGACCCTTGAGACCGTTCTTCGTTTCGAACTCCACTTGCGCGCCTTCGGGCAAGGTACGGAAGCCGCCCGTGGACTGAATCTCGCTGTGATGGGCAAACAGGTCCTTGCTGCCGTCGGCCGGGGAAATGAACCCGAAGCCCTTGTCGTCGCTGAACCACTTCAGGAAATGCTAATTTATCCGGCTGATCTCGATCGCGGTGGACGCGTCGGCGGCAGGATCAGCGCATGAGTCAACGCAGCTTTGCCAGTGCCGAGTTCGCTCTGAAGAAGAAGCGCACGCGGCGCGAGGTGTTTCTCGCGGACATGGAGCGCATCGTGCCGTGGGCACGGCTGGAAGCGGCGATCG
>NZ_VOSR01000846.1:0-619 GCF_007997345.1 Mitsuaria sp. TWR114 | reverse complement strand
CGAGGCCGGCGACCTGGTGACCAGCGACATCGACGACAACGACAAGCCCTTCTGCACCGGCGAGCGCACTGTCGAAGGCTTCTTCCGCACCCGCAACGGCCTGGACCAGGCCATCAGCCGCGGCCTGGCCTACGCGCCCTACGCCGACATGATCTGGTGCGAGACCGGCAAGCCCGACCTGGCCTTCGCCAAGGCCTTCGCCGAGCCATCCATGCGAAGTTCCCCGGCAAGCTGCTGGCCTACAACTGCTCGCCGAGCTTCAACTGGAAGAAGAACCTGGACGACGCCACCATCGCCAAGTTCCAGCGCGAACTGGGCGCGATGGGCTACAAGTTCCAGTTCATCACGCTGGCCGGCTTCCACAGCCTGAACTACTCGATGTTCAACCTGGCCTACGGTTATGCGCGCAACAACATGAGCGCCTTCGTCGAGCTGCAGGAGGCTGAATTCGCCGCCGCCGAAAAGGGCTTCACCGCGGTGAAGCATCAGCGCGAGGTCGGCACGGGTTACTTCGACGCGGTCACCACCACGATCGAGGCGCAGGCGTCGACCGCGGCGCTGAAGGGTTCCACGGAGGACGAACAGTTCTTCGATGCCAAGCACGGCTGATCGCCGCGCG
>NZ_VOSR01000845.1:0-1820 GCF_007997345.1 Mitsuaria sp. TWR114 | reverse complement strand
GCCGCTGCTCCAGGTCCGCCGCGATCCGCCGCACCGTCTCCGGATGCCCGGCGTAGACAGCGTTGCGGCCGAGCGCGTAGTCGAGGTGCAGGCGTTGCCCGGCATGCGCCGGATCCACCGCCAGCGCGCGCAGCTGCTGGGCGGCCTTCTCCGGCTCGTTGTAGCCGTAGCGGTCCAGTTGCACGAGCTGCGCGTCCAGCGCGCGGTCGGGGATCGCCGCCCACGCGGCCGCGCCGCTCAGCAGCATGGCCAGCAGCGTGGCCTTCACGACGGCAGCGAGCGGCCGGATCATGCGCGCCCCTCCTGCACCGGGCCGAGCAGGCTGACCAGCTGCACCTGGCCCTGGTGCCAGGCGGCCTCGATGCGGCCGGCCAGGGCCAGCAGCTGGTCGCGGTCACGGGCCTGCATCGCCGCCACGCCGTAGGCCTTGTTGCGACCATGCGCCTTGGCCATGTACATCACGGTGTCGACCAGGTCGATCGCCCGCTCCCATTCGAGCGTCAGGTCCTGTGGCGCCATCGGGAAGCTGGCGAAGCCGATCGACGCGCTGATCGGAATGCGCAGCGGCCCGTGGTCGACCGGCTGCCCGCCGATCTGGTCGAGCAGGCGCTGGCCGAGCTGGCGCGCATCCTCGGTGGCCTCGGAGTTCACCAGGATCAGGAATTCCTCGCCGCCCCAGCGCACGACCAGGTCCTGCTCGCGCAACACGCTGCTCAGGCGCCGCGCGACCTCGACCAGCACGGTGTCGCCGGCCGCATGGCCCCACTGGTCGTTGATGCGCTTGAAATGGTCGATGTCGATCAGGAACAGGCTGCCGCGCAGGCCGCCTTCGCGCGTGCGCTGCGCGATGGCCTGCTGGAAATGGCGCCGGTTCGCCAGCCCGGTCAGCGGGTCGCGCTCGCTCTGCTCGCGCAGCGATTCGTTGGTCTGCGCGAGCGCGGCGTTGGTGCGGCGGATGCGCCGGTAGGCCAGCGCCAGCAAGGCGCCCGAGAGCAGCACGCAGCCGCCGACCTCCGCCCAGAGCTTGAGCTGCAGGTCGCGGGTGCGGATCTGCTCGGCCTTGAGGCTGTTGTCCTGGTTGAGCAGCCGGATCTCGCGCTGGCGCTGCTGGTCCTCGAAGCGCGCCTGCGCCTCGAGCACCGCCTTGCGGGTCTCGTCGCGCAGCACCGCGTCGAACTCCTTGCGCGCGCGGTGGTAGGCGTCGACCGCGCCGGGCAGGTCGTCGACCTTCTCCAGGTAGCCGCCCAGCTCCAGCCAGGCCTCGGCGGTGTAGCTGCCGGCCTCGCGCTGCGCGTCCATGGTGATGGCCTGCAGCACGTCGCGCTTGCCGTCTTCCAGCCGCTTCAAGCCGATCTTGGCGATGCCCATGTTGTGGCGCGCCAGGATCTCGGTCGAGATCTCGCCGTCCTCATGCGCCAGCGCCAGGCTCTGCGTCGACAGCTCCAGCGCGCGGGCGTAGTTGCCGCTGCGCAGCTCGTAGTCGGCCAGGTTGCCCAGCGCCAGCGCCTGCAGGCCGGGCGCCTGCGCCTCGCGGGCGTACTGCAGCGCCTGCTCGCGGGCCTGCTGGCTCAGGCGCGGGTCCTCGTCCTGCGAGTGGACGATGCCCAGGATGGTGTAGACCGAGTACATCAGCACGGATCCGGGTCCTGCTGCGCCGTCTCGAGCGCCTCGCGCGCGGCACGCAGCGCGTGGTCGAACTGCTGGCTGCGGAAGTAGTTGAAGGCGAGCGTGGCGTCGTTGGTGGCGGCCCGCCAGCGCGAGCCCATCGCCCGCGCCTGCTCCAGCGCCTTCAGGCCGCTCTCGACCGCCGCGTCGACCTC
>NZ_VOSR01000844.1:0-515 GCF_007997345.1 Mitsuaria sp. TWR114 | reverse complement strand
CGCGCGCCAGCAGGCGGGTCGAATCGAGCGTGGGCAGCGACGCGTTGGCGTCGCCGATGATCAGCGGGATCTCGGTGCAGCCCAGTACGACGGCGTCGCAGCCGCGCTCGCGCAGCGCATCGATCGCGCGCTGGAAGCGCTCGACGGTGCCCGGCTGCACGCGGCCCGGGACGAGCTCGTCCATGATTCGCGCGCCGAGTTCGTCGCGCCACGCGTCGCTGGGCCGGACCGCCTCGATGCCGGCGGCGGCCAGCGCTTCGGGATAGACCTCGCTGCGCACCAGCCACTGCGTGCCCAGCACGCCGACACGGCGGAAACCACGCTGGCACGCCTCGTCCGCGACGACGCGCGCGATGTGCAGCCAGGGCAGCGGCGAGCGCGGCTCGACCAGGTCGTAGGCCTGGTGGATGGTGTTGTCCGGACAGATGAGCAGCTGCGCGCCGGCGGCCTGCAGACGATGCGCGGAGTCGAGCATCAGCGCCGCGACCGCCTCGCGGTCACCGCGATCCAGCGCC
>NZ_VOSR01000843.1:0-1651 GCF_007997345.1 Mitsuaria sp. TWR114 | reverse complement strand
TCCGCCGCCAACGACGACGGCGAGCCCGGCGGCACCGCCGGCCGGCCGATGCTGGAGGTGCTGCGGCACCAGGATCTGGACGGCGTGCTGGCGACGGTGGTGCGCTACTTCGGCGGCGTGAAGCTGGGCGCGGGCGGCCTGGTGCGGGCCTACACCGACGCGGTGGCACAGGCGCTGCTGAAGGCGGAGAAGGTGCCGATGGTGCGGCTGCGGACGCTGCGCTGCACGCTGCCCTACGCGCAGGAAGGCCTGCTGCGGCGCGAGGCGGAGAAGGCGGGCGCCGAACTGGTCGAGGTGGCGCATGGCGCGCTCGTCGAGGTCACGCTGCGGCTGCCGGAGTCGGCGGCCGAGGGCTTCATGGCCTCGCTCGGCGAGTCGGGGCAAGGCCGGATCGGGTGGCTCGCAGGCCCGGAAGATCCACTGGCTCCAGCGCGATAAAAGCCCTTTTAAGGGCCATTAGCCTCTGAATCCTGGGTTAGCGGCCCTTAAAAGGGCTGCTATCGGCGCCACCTCTCCATCGCCCATCCGCGAAGCCTGCCCGCCGGGCGCGCCCTAGAATCGCCGGCTGTTTTCCCACTTCCGCGCGAGACTGCCCGTGGCCGCAACCATCCTCCAAAAGATTCCCGCCGGCGAGCGCGTCGGCATCGCCTTCTCGGGCGGCCTGGACACCAGCGCCGCGGTGCACTGGATGCGCGGCAAGGGCGCGATCCCCTGCGCGTACACCGCCAACCTCGGCCAGCCCGACGAGTCCGACTACGACGAGATCCCCCGCAAGGCCAAGGCCTATGGCGCCGACATCGCCCGCCTGATCGACTGCCGCGCGCAGCTCGTGGCCGAAGGCATCGCCGCCATCCAGTGCGGCGCCTTCCACATCAAGAGCGGCGGCGCCACCTACTTCAACACCACGCCGCTGGGCCGCGCCGTCACCGGCACCGCCCTGGTCGTGGCCATGCGCGAGGACGGCGTCAACATCTGGGGCGACGGCTCGACCTTCAAGGGCAACGACATCGAGCGCTTCTACCGCTACGGCCTGCTCGCCAACCCGGCGCTGAAGATCTACAAGCCCTGGCTGGACCAGACCTTCATCGATGAACTCGGCGGCCGCAAGGAGATGAGCGAATACCTCATCGCCAATGGCTTCGACTACAAGATGAGCGTGGAGAAGGCCTACTCGACCGACTCCAACATGCTGGGCGCCACCCACGAGGCCAAGGACCTGGAGTTCCTCAACAAGGGCATGAACATCGTCAACCCGATCATGGGCGTGGCCTTCTGGAAGGACGACGTCGCGATCAAGGCCGAGACGGTGACCGTGCGCTTCGAGGAAGGCGTGCCCGTCGCGCTCAACGGCCAGCAGTTCGCGAACGCGGTCGAACTCTTCATGGAAGCCAACCGCAT
Organism: Mitsuaria sp. TWR114; assembly: GCF_007997345.1. Taxonomy (NCBI): domain Bacteria; kingdom Pseudomonadati; phylum Pseudomonadota; class Betaproteobacteria; order Burkholderiales; family Sphaerotilaceae; genus Roseateles; species Mitsuaria sp. TWR114. Next base: position 253 of record NZ_VOSR01000843.1, on the reverse strand, counting down.
CGGCGGCCGCCACGGCCTGGGTATGTGCGACCAGATCGAGAACCGCATCATCGAAGCCAAGTCGCGCGGCATCTACGAAGCCCCCGGCATGGCGCTGCTGCACATCGCCTACGAGCGCCTGGTCACCGGCATCCACAACGAGGACACGATCGAGCAGTACCGCATGAACGGCATGAAGCTCGGCCGCCTGCTGTACCAGGGCCGCTGGTTCGACCCGCAGTGCCTGATGCTGCGCGAGACCGCCCAGCGCTGG
>NZ_VOSR01000842.1:0-2414 GCF_007997345.1 Mitsuaria sp. TWR114 | reverse complement strand
GCCGGCGGCCTCAGCCGCGCAGCTGCGCCGGATCGAGGTACTGCTGGCGGAAGGTCTCGAAGTCGACCGTGTCGGCCGCCTCGATCGCCGCCTGCGTCTCCAGCGAGGCCCGCGCCGACTGTTCGAAGCGGGCCATCAGGCCCTCGGGCATCGGCTGCGCCAGCACATGGGCGCGGGCGGCCTCGGAGCGGGAAGCGACGAAGTCCAGGTGCGAGCACCGGTGTCCGGCGCTCATCGCCGCCAGCACCCGCGCCGACGGCAGCTCGTCCGGCCGCTCCCAGCGCTCGACGGCCTGGGCGAGCGCCTCGCGGTACAGCGAGCCGCCCAGCGCCTCGTCGATCTTGCGGGCGATCGGCGCGAAGTCGGTCAGCAGCTCGCGGCCCCAGTCGCGCAGCGCGATCTCGCCGCCGCGGCGCTCCAGCTTCAGGCCGGGCTCGCGTCCGGCCGAGGCGGTGCGGTGCTGGTTGCGGGCTAGCGCGCCGAGTTCGTCCGGCGTGTCGTTGGGGCTGTCGGTCAGCCAGCAGTGCAGCAGGAAGATGTCCAGGAAACGCATCGTGCTGGCGGCGATGCCGACCGGCTCGAACGGATCCAGGTCCATGCAGCGGACCTCGATGTATTCGACGCCGCGCTCGCGCAGCGCATGCAGCGGACGCTCGCCCGAGCGAATGGTGCGCTTGGGGCGGATCGTGCCGTAGAACTCGTTCTCGATCTGCAGCAGCGTGGTTGACAACTGGTTGTATTCGCCGCCCGGATTGACCACGCCGACCTTCTCGTAGGCGGGGTAGGGGCGGGTCAGCGCGTCCTGCAGCGAGGCGGCGTAGCCGTCCAGGCTGTTGTAGCTGACCGCCAGCGAGGCCTGCGCGTCACTCTGGTAGCCGAGGCGGCCCATGCGCAGCGAGGTGCCGTGGGGCATGTGCAGCGTGCCGTCGGTCAGCGGCTGCAGGCCGTGCTCGCGGCCGGCGACGAAGCTGGCGCACAGCGCCGGTGATGCGCCGAACAGCGTCAGCAGCAGAAAGGAATGGCGGCGGAAGTTGCGGATCAGCGCGAAGTGGTCGGCGTTGTCCAGGCCCGGCATCGACCAGTTGTAGTGGATGCCGGAGATGGTCTGCATGCGCCGCCCGTAGCGGTGGCCCAGGCCCATGCGGTAGACGCTCTTGGCGCGGCCGATGTTGGAGGCGCCGTAGCGGCCGATGGGGATGGTTTCATCGGCGGGCAGCAGGCAGGGCATGCTCGACGCCCACATCAGTTCCTCGCCCAGGCTGCGGTAGACGGCCTGGTGGATCTCGGTCAGCTGCGCCAGGCAGGCCTCGGCGGAGGCATGCACGCCGGTGATCAGCTCCAGCTGCGACTCGCTGAAGTCGGTGGTGACCGTCTCATGGGTCAGCGCGGAGCCGAGCGCGGTCGGATGCGGCGTCAGCGCCAGCGAGGCGGCGGTCGGCAGCGCGCGCAGGCTTTCCTTCTCCACGCCGCGGCGCATGCCCGCCAGACGGGCCGGATCCAGGGCCTCCAGTCGCTTCAGCCAATCGCTCAAAACCCGCTCCTCGTTCGATGTGGGCGCGCAAGTTAACAGATGTGCACGAATCCCGCTTGACTTGGCTTTCTCGGGTTTGTGCTAAGCGGGGTGAGGCGATCGACCGGCCTTCAGCGGGTCAACGGCCGGCAATCCCTCGCAACTTGCGGGCAATCCGCAGGCCGGAGGGGGCCTCGGGGGCCCGCCCTGGGCCGGACTCGCAGCGGGCCGGCGCGGGACCCGCTCCGGTGGGGAACGCAGCGGCTCAGGCCGGCGCGCTCATCCGTCGTCGCGTGCGCCGGAGCTGCTGGTCCGAGCTGAAGCCGGCAGCCAGTGCCGCCTGCGCCGGCCGCTGGCCCCGCGCCAGCTCACGCCGGGCCAGTTCAAGCCGGATCGCGCGCAGGTAGTCCAGCGGCGTGGTGCCGCCGTGCTGGGTGAAGAGCCGGGTGAGGTGGCGCGGCGTGACATGGGCGACCTCGGCCATCCGAGCCAGGCTCCAGTCCGCGCGCGGGTCGCCGCAGATCGCGTCCTGCACCCGGTGCAGCGCGGGATGCAGGTGGTGGCGGTGCGCCAGCATCGGCGACAGCTCCGGGTCCTGCGCGCCGCGCCGCAGGTAGACCACCATCACCTGCGCCACCGACGCGGCCAGCGCCTCGCCGCAGTGCTCGGCGATGAGGGCCAGCACCAGGTCGATGCCGGCCGTGATGCCGGCGCTGCTGGCCAGCGGCCGTCGAGCACGAACACCCGGTTGGCCTGCACGTCCGCGCCGGGCGCGGCGCGCGCAGCGCGTCGAGCGATTCATGGTGCGTGGTGCAGCGCCGGCCCTCGAGCAGCCCGGCCCGGGCCGCGAGCAGGGCGCCGGCGCAGATGCTCAGCAGCCGGCCTTCGCCGCCGGCCAGCAGCG
>NZ_VOSR01000841.1:0-1266 GCF_007997345.1 Mitsuaria sp. TWR114 | reverse complement strand
AGCAGGATGTGCAGCCCGGCGCGCTGGCGATGGCGATCGCGCGGATCCGCGCGGTGCTGCAGGGGGCGCTGCCGCCCTCGGTCGAGATCATCCGCACCTACCACCGCGTCGGTTACCGCTTCGTCGCCGCACTGGAGTGAGCAGACCCGGCGCGAACCTCCCATGAGTTCCTTCCGTGTGGGCACGGACGCGCCCCGCCCCGCCGTCACGGCCCTGATCGAGGCCTTCCGACGCGACGGCCACCGCCATGCGCTGCTCGACCCGCTGGCGACGAGCTCGCGGGTGCGACCGCCCCGCCCTGCCGACTTCGGCCTGGCGCCGGGCGATGCGCTGACCGGCGACGGCGGTTCGGTGATGGGCGCGACCGATGTCGAAGCGCTGTTCGCCCGGCTGCGGGCGATCTACTGCGACACCTTGACGCTGGACGCCTCGGCCGTGCGCAGCGCCGAGCGACGCGACTGGCTGCAGCGCCGGATGGAGTCGGACCGGCCGGTGCTGACCGGTCCGGAGGCGGCCACGCTGCTGCGCCGCCTGGCCAATGCGCAGGCCTGGGAACGGCATGTCGCGCGCCTGCATCCGCAGGCCAAGCGCTTCTCGCTCGAAGGCTGCGAGGCGCTGCTGCCGCTGCTCGAGCAGGTGCTGGAGACGGCGGCCGCGCAGGGCGTGGACCAGGTCTTCATGGGCATGCCGCATCGCGGACGCGTCAACCTGCTCGCCACCCTGCTGGGGCATCCGGTCGCCGAGCTGCTGGACCACTTCGCGACCGAGCCGGTTCATCCGGAACGCCAGCGCGAGCTGGTCCACCAGCTGGGCGGCGACTATTGGCTGCACACCCCGCGAGGCGAATTGCGGGTCGCGCTCGCGAGCAACGCGTCCCACCTGCAGAGCGTCTATCCGGTGGTGCTCGGCCGGACCCGCGCGGCGCGCAGCGCCGACGGCCCGGGGCGTGAGCGCAGCATCGCCGTCGTGCTGCATGGCGACGCCGCCTTCGCGGGCCAGGGCGTGGTGATGGAGACGCTGGCGCTCGGCCTGCGGCCGGGTTACGAGGTCGGCGGCGTGCTGCACATCGTCATCAACAACCAGCTGGGCTTCACCGAACCCAACCGGATGGACCCGATGGCCGGGCGCTTCTGCACCGATCCGGTCCGGATGATCGATGCGCCGGTGCTGCGCGTCGGCGCCGACGATCCCGAGGCGGTGCTGCAGGCCGCGCGCCTGGCGGTGGACTATCGCGCCCGCTTCGCCGCCGACGTGGTGCTGGACCTG
>NZ_VOSR01000840.1:0-5190 GCF_007997345.1 Mitsuaria sp. TWR114 | reverse complement strand
GCCGCGGCGCGGGCCGCATCGCGTGGACCGTACCGGCGCGACGCCGCCTTCGGCCCTGGCGTTCCAGCCAGACCAGCAAGGCCACCATCGCCAGCATCGCGCAGGCGATCTGCGCCGCCGCGCCCAGGTCCGAGCGCGTGATCCAGGTCGTGTAGACCGTGGTGGTCAGCGTGGTCACGCCGAGGAACTCCGACGCGCCGACGTCGTTCAGCACCTCCAGCAGCACCAGCCCGACGCCGACCGCCAGCGCCGGCCGCGCCATCGGCAGCGCGACGCGCCGGAACGCGCCCCACGGCCCCTCGCCCAGCAGGCGCGCGACCTCCATCAGCCGGGCCGGCTGGGTCGCGAACATGGCGCGCATGCTCAGGTAGACGTAGGGATAGAGGACGGCGGACAACACCAGCACCGCGCCCGTCATCGAGCGCGCATCGGGCAGGCGGAACTGGCGCGGCGACTCCACGCCCAGCAGCGCGCGCACGGCGCTCTGGAAGGGGCCGATCGGATGCAGCAGGTCGACATAGCTGTAGGCCGCGATGTAGGTTGGCACCGTCAGCGGCAACAGCAGCGCCCATTGCAGGACGACGCGGCCGGGGAAGTCGGTGCGCGTCACCAGCCAGGCGCTGCCGGTGCCCACGAGCGCCGTCAGCAGCCCCACCCCGGCCAGAAGGGTCGCCGTCTGCGCCGCCGCGAGCGGCAGCACATGCGCGATCAGATGCCCCCAGTGCGCGGTCCCGGCGCCCAGCGCCGTCCAGGCGAGCGCGACCAGCGGCGCCAGCACCGCCAGCGCGATCGCGGTGGCCGTCGCGTGCCAGAGCGGACCGACCGCGCGCGGCCGGCCGAGCACCGTCCTCACGCCGTCACTGGTCGAAGGCGACCTTGTCGATCAGCAGGCTGGCCTGCTTGCGATGACGGGCGATCTCGGTGAGCGGCAGGGTGTCCGCCTTGACCGGCCCGATCGCGGACTGGATCAGCGGATCCAGCGCGACGCCGGCACGCACCGGGTATTCGTAGTTGGTCTGCGCGTAGAGCTGCTGCGCCGGCTCGGACACCAGGAAGGCCAGCAGCGCCCGGGCGGCCGCCGGGTTGGGCGCATGCCTGGCCACCGCGGCGCCGCTGATGTTCACGTGCGTGCCGGCCCCCTTGGCGGCGAAGGTCGGCTTCAGCACCTGGATGCCGTCGCCCCACTTGCGGGCGTCGCTGCCCGGCTTGGACGACTTCATCTGGCCCACGTAATAGGAGTTGGCCAGGCCCACGTCGCAGATGCCGCCCAGGATGTCGCGCGCCACGTCGCGGTCGCCGCCGGTCGGCTTGCGGCCGAGGTTGGCCTTCAGGCCGCGCAGCCACTGCTCGGTCCTGGCCTCGCCGTCGTGCGCGATCATCGCCGCCACCAGCGCGGTGTTGTAGGGATGCTGGCCGGAGCGCGTGCAGACCTTGCCCTTCCACTTCGGGTCGGCCAGGTCCTCGTAGCGGATCGGGCCGGCCTTGAGCGCCTGGTCGGCATACAGCACGCGGGCGCGCATCGACAGCGCGGTCCATTGCCCGTCCGCGCCGCGCAGGTGGGCGGGCACCGCGGCCTCGACCTCGGCCGACTTCAGCGGCTGGGTCACGCCGCCTTCGACGAGGTCGACCAGGTTGCCCACGTCCACCGTCATCAGCAGGTCGGCCGGCGAGCGCGCGCCCTCGGCCTTGACCCGTTCCAGCAGGCCGTCCTTCACGAACACGGTGTTGACCTGGGTGCCGGTGCGGGCGGTGAAGGCCGACAGCAGCGGCTGGACCAGCGCGACCTCGCGCGTCGTGTAGAGCGTCAGCTCGCCACCGGGTCGCGCCTCGGCTTGCGCGACCGCCGGCACCATCACCGTCGCGAGGGCCAAGCCGGTCAGCGCCGCGGCGGTCCCGGTCGGGCGGAGGGCGGGTCGGAAGGAGGTCGTCAGTGAGCGCATCGTGGGTCTCTTTCGCTGGTATCCCGGAGGACGGTGGAACCGGAGCCTGTCGATGAGAATTACTCTCATCTAAGGAGTGGCGCACTTTAGGCGCCGCCCTCCGTCCCGGCAAGGAGACAAATTCTGGGACGGATGCAGGAATTGACGTATCCCGTACGGCGGAGGTAGGCGCCCCGCCGACGGTGCCCCGCAGCGCGGGCAGGGCCCGTCGCTCAGGCCGGCTCAGCGGGCTCGACCGGCGAGGCCGTCTGAGGCAGCGCCCGCGCGCCGGCGGCGATCACGTCCGAGATCTCGCCGATCACCTGCCGCAGCCAGCGCTGGGCGGGATCGGGCTCGGCGCGGACGTGCCAGACCTGGCTGATGTCGATGCCGCGCAGCGCGAACGGCAGATGCCGGCAGGCGAGTTGCCCCGCGAAGCCCGTCGCGGGCACGAAGCTGTCGGGCAGCACCGTGATCAGGTCGGACTGCTGCACCGCCATCGTGCCGGTGAAGAAGCTGTTGACCGTCATCGCGACCGTGCGCTTGCGGCCGATCATCGCCAGGGCGTCGTCGACGAAGCCGTGCGCCCGCCCCGCGAAGCTCACCCGCAGGTGCTGCGCCGCGCAGTAGGCGTCCAGCGTAAGCGCGCCCGGCGCGGCCAGCGGATGGTCGGCGCGCATGACGCAGACATAACGGCTCGCGTAGAGCGCCTCGCGGCGGAAGGCGGCGCTGTCATCCTCGACCAGCAGCTGCTCGGTCAGGTCCGGGAAGAAACCGATCGCGAGGTCGGCCCAGCCCTGCTCCAGCAGCTCGCGCGGGTCGCGCGTGGTCAGCGGCACGACGCGCAGGCCGACATGGATGCCTTCGTCCAGGAAACGCCGCGCCAGCTGCGGCACTACCAGGGCGGCGGTGGCGTCGGCCATCGCCAGCGTGAAGCTGACGGTGTTGCCGGCGGCGCGCGGATCGAAGACCTGCGGCTCCAGCGCCTGCTGCAGGCTGGAGAGCGCGCGCCGCACCACCGGCCACAGCGCCTGGGCATGCGGCGTGGGCTCGACGCCGGTGGAGGACGGGATGAACAGCTCCTCATGCGTCGCCTCGCGCAGCCGGCGCAGCGCGTTGCTGACCGCCGGCTGGGTGATGGCCAGCCGGTGCGCGGCGCGGGTGACATGACGCTCTTCCATCACCACGTCGAAGACGCGCAAAAGGTTCAGGTCCAGCGTCCGGAAGTTGACGGGGCGGGGGGTGCTCATGCGCCGGATGCTAATTCCGTCACGGGTCATTTCCGGCCGTGATGACCCGATTCCGAAGCGCAATTGGCGTGCCCTACGTAAAAACCGCAATATCTCGGCCATGGCGCAAGGCCACCCGCCCAGCGCCCCCAACACCACCTCAAGAAGGGAACCGCCATGATCACCACCACGCTGAATGTCCAAGTGATGGCTGCCGACGCAGCCCGCGTCCGCGCCGCGAGCGCGGCCGGCGAGCGCCTGGTGAGCCTGGCCCTGCGCGCCGGCCATGCGGTCGTCGAGTTCGTCAACGCCGCCGCCGAGCTCCGTCCCCGCGACGCGGTGCTGCAGGCCGCCGCCGAGCAGTCGGCCGAGCGCCCGGACCTGGCCTTCTCGCTGCGCCGCGTCGCCCGCAACGGCTGGATGATGTATTGACCGAGTCTCCTCCGGACGCCTGACCCGCGTCCGCTCCTGCAAGGATTGAGCCGGGCCGCAAGGTCCGGCTTTTTTCTTTGCGCCGGCCGCCGAGTCCGGATCGGTCAAATCCTTCGTTGCTTCCGCGCCTGCGGACCGGGTTTTGGCCGGAAGGCCATCGACGGCCTCTCAACATCGCTGCCTCGTTCCTGTCGAAGGAGGCCAGCCATGCCAGTCGAAAATCTCCACGCCCGGAAGCCGGGAGCCGCTCACGGCGCGCACCCGCCCGCCATCCTGGCGCCCCAGGTCCTGCGCGAGCCGGACGCCAGCTATCTCGCCCCCCGCCCCCGACCGCCCGCCTGGTCCGAGCCGTCCCGGCAGATGTTCGACTTCATGGAGATCCCGGTCGACTACCGCGATGCCGTGTCCTACCGGCGAGCCTTCCTCGATGCCTACGAGCCCAACGTCGATTCGCTGCTGCCACCAGGCCTCGCCGATTCGCTGTACCGCACCGCGCACTGGGAGAACGGTCCCCATCATTTCGAAGGCGCGGTGACGATGCTGACCGAGTTCATGACGGAGTTCTGCTGGTCCTCCTCGCGGCTGGAGGGCTGCCCCTTCACGCTGGCAGAGACCGACGCCCTGCTGCGGCTCAGCCACGCGCTCCAGACCGACGCGGACGGGCGAAGCGAGGCCTCCCGCATCGTCGTGAATCACAAGCATGCGCTCGAGTTCCTGGCCTATCACGGCTACACCCGCAAGGCGAGCCCTGCCTTGCTGCTGCAGCTGCAAGGCTTGCTGATGGCGGATTTGCTGCCGCCCTCCCGATGCGGTCGGATTCGGGACATCGCCGTGAGCGTCACGGGCACCTCCTACAAGCCCAACGACATTCCCGCCTTGCTGGAGGAAATGTTCCAGCAGATCGCCACCAAGGCCGCGGCCATCCGCAACCCGGTCGAAGCCGCCTTCTTCCTGTGGATCCACATCGCCTACCTGCAGGCCTTCGCCGACGGCAACAAGCGCACCGGCCGGGTCGCCGCCAACCTCCCGCTGCTCAGCGGGCACTGCGCGCCGCTGAGCTTCGCCGGTGCGGAGAAGCGGGACTACGTGGTGGCCATGCTGGGCGTCTACGAGCGCAACGACGTGTCGGTCGCCGTCGACCTCTTCGAATGGCTGTATCGGCGTTCGATGCAGCGGTACGTCTGGATGCTGGGATGATCGGCCCATGCCCGATCCGACCGTTCTCCAGGCCGTGCGCTTCGCCGGCGCCCACGCGCTGGCGATCTACGCCGCGCTCCTGCTGCTGGTGATGCTCACCGCGGGACTCGTCGCCCGCGGCCTGCTGCCCCTGCGCGGCCCGTCCGCCGCGGCGCCCGAGCCGCTCTCGCCCGTCGCCCTGCTGCTGCGCTTCGCGGCGGGTTTCGCCTGCCTGGTCGGCGGCGCGATGCTCTTCGCCACGATCGCGGAGGAGCTCCACACCGAGCCCACGCTCGGCCAGCTCGACGAGGCCTTCATCGTCGCGATGATCGATCACGTGCCCGAGCTCGCGCTGCGCGCCTTCTACCTGATCACCGTCGTGGGCAACCGGGAAACGCTGATCACGCTGGGCGTGGTGGTCACCGCGGCCCTGC
>NZ_VOSR01000084.1:0-9498 GCF_007997345.1 Mitsuaria sp. TWR114 | reverse complement strand
CCTGGCCGACGGCCGCTGGGAGCGGGCCTGGACCTACCTGCTCAAGCCGGGCCTGGCGGGGCGTCTCGACGCCGGTGACTGGGACGAGGCCGCCTTCGAGCGCGAAGGCAAGGCGCGTTTCGTGGCGCGCTACGTCGGGTTCGACGCGATCTGAAGCGACCGGCGCCGCGCCGGCACGGCGTGAAGCGGATCGCGGGGGCGCTCCTGGAGGGGTGATTTCCCCTGCCGCCTCTAGAATCCCCGCTTTGCCGTTCCGTCCGACCGCACGCCCATGACCGCCGCCCTGCACACCTCGTCGATCACCTCCCTTCCCCTCATCGCGCGCGGCAAGGTGCGCGAGAACTACGCGGTCGGCGAGGATCGCATCCTGATGATCGCCTCGGACCGCATCTCGGCCTTCGACGTCATCATGAGCGAGCCGATTCCGGGCAAGGGCGCGCTGCTGACGAAGATGGCGCTGTTCTGGTTCGACAAGCTCGACGGCATCGTCCCCAACCACCTGACCGGCGACGATCCGTTGTCCGTGGTGAGCGATGCGGAGAAGGACCAGGTGCGCGACCGCGCGATGCTGGTCAAGCGCCTGAAGCCGCTGCCGATCGAGGCGGTGGTGCGCGGTTACCTGGCCGGCAGTGGCTGGTCCGAGTACAAGGCCGGCGGCAAGGTCTGCGGCGTGGAACTGCCGGCGGGCCTGCAGAACGCCAGCAAGCTGCCGCAGCCGATCTTCACGCCCGCCACCAAGGCCGAGATGGGCGACCACGACGAGAACATCGACTTCGAGCGCTGCGCGCAGATCATTGGCCGCGAGCTGGCCGAACAGGTCCGCGACATCGCCATCCGCCTCTATCAGCGCGCGGCGGACTATGCGCTGACCAAGGGCATCATCATCGCGGACACCAAGTTCGAGTTCGGCCTCGATGCCGACGGCACGCTGACGCTGATGGACGAGGTGCTGACGCCCGATTCCTCGCGCTACTGGCCGGCCGAGAGCTACGCGGTCGGCAGCAATCCGCCGAGCTATGACAAGCAGTTCCTGCGCGACTGGCTGGAGCAGGCCACGGTCGACGGCCAGCCCTGGGGCAAGGTTGCGCCGGCGCCGACGCTGCCTGCGGACGTGATCGCCAACACGGCGGCGAAGTACCAGGAAGCGCTGGACCGCCTGACGCGCTGAGGCCGGCATGCAAGACGCCTCGCCCGACGCGACGCCTTCCCCGGCGATCAAGTCGCGTCTGCTCAAGCAGCTCGAGAAGGAGATCGCCGCCGCCGCGTCGCCGATGGCCTCCGCCGGCGCGCGGGCCAAGCGCGCGATGCTGCTGGCGCGGCACGGCGCGGTGGGCGAGGCCCGCGAGGCGCTGACCGCGCTGCACCAACTCTCCTTCCAGCATCCGCATCCGGAGATCGGCGCCTGGCTGCACATGGCCGAAGGCCTGATGAGCTACTACAACGGCTTCGTCGCGCAGCAGGCCTGGGACCGCATCCAGCGCGCGCAGGCGATCGCCGGCAGCGCGCCCGCGCTGGTCGAGGTGCGCGTGCTCGCCGCGGCCTGGCTGGCGCAACTGGCCTTCATCCGGCACGACCCGGCCGCGCTGGTCGAGCACGCGCGGCGCTGCCTCGACGAAGCGCTACCCGACCACCACGTCGCGCTGGCGCGCGTGGCGATGGCGATGGGCGTGGGCTGGCACTACGCCGGCGATGTCGAGTCCGCGCAGCGCTGGTACATCCGCGCGCGGCACCATGCCGCGGTGGAGGGCGACGATGCGTCGCTGTCGGCGCTGATGTTCAACATGGCGGGGATGCGCGCGTCGCAGCTTCGGCGCGAGAGCCTGTGGGCCCATGCGGCCCGCGGGCCCGAGCTGCTGTTGACCGTCGACTCGATGCATCACTTCGACGAGGCCGTCGGCGCGCAGATGATGGGCGAGCTGAGGCCGGTGCTGCGCGCGCAGGTGCTGACGATGCAGGGCGGCTTCGACGAGGCGCGCCAGCTCTACGAGGAGCACCTGCCGCAGGCGATGTCGCTCGGGCTGGAGCGGCTGGGGAGCAGCCTGCTGTCGGACCTGGCCTGGTGCCGGGCCAACCTCGGCCAGCACGAGCATGCGCTGCATCAGGCGCGCGAGGCCGAGATCGAGCTCGATCCCGATTGCGAGCTCGACGACCGGGCGATCACCCACAGCCGGCTGGCGCAGACCTTCCGCCTGCTGGGCGAGATCGCCGACGCCGACCGCCACCAGGCGCTGGCCGACGAGGCCTGGCAACAGTTCGCCGACCAGCAGCGCCAGTGGCGCGATCTGCTGGGGGCCAGCGGGCTCACGCCTTGAGGGCCAGGCGCTTCGCGACGAAGCGCCAGATCATCGCCGTCGCGTCCGGCCCGGCCGGGTCGCTGAAGGTCCTTCGCGGCACCGCCGCTCCAGGCATGCGCCAGGCCGTCGATCTCGACGAGCGTGGCCGCGACCGCGCGGCCGCGCTTGAAGTCGACGATCGTCATCGGCCAGCGACGGCCGCGTTGCACGACGCGCGCGGGCGCCGCCTTGGCGCCTGCCGCCTCGGCCCATTGCCGCGCCGCCTCGTAGGCATTCGACGCGCCGACCACGCGATCCCGCGTGCGTGGATCACCAGCAGCGGTGGCCAGGCGCCGGTCGGGTTTGGCGTTGACGTCGATGTCGGCGCCGATGCCAATGCCGATGCCGATGCCGATGCCGATGCCGATGCCGATGCCGATGCCGATGCCGATGCCGAGGGCAGCGCCGAGCCGCGCATCGCGCGCAGGGCATTCGTCGCCGAGGTGGCCATGCCCGGCGGGACGCCGGAATGCATCGCGACGGCCTTGAAGCGCGAGGGGTGCATCGTCGCGAGCAGCGCGGCCATGCCCGCGCCCGCGGAGAGCCCGACCAGGGCGACGCGTTCGCGGTCGGCGCCGTGGAGCAGGCAGACTTGATCGACGGCGGCGAGGATCAGCGCGGCCTCCGCCTGCGCGCGACCGGACTCGGTGTCGAACCAGTTCCAGCAGCGCTGCGGGTTGGCCAGGCGGCTCTGTTCCGGATAAAGCACCAGGAAGCCCTCGCGCGCGGCGAGCCGGTTCATCCGCGTGCTGCGCGCGAAGCCGGCGGGATCCTGCCCGCAGCCGTGCAGCATCACCACCAGCGGCGGGCGCTCGCCCACCGCAAGCGCCGACGGACGGAAGAGCCGGAACCGACGCATGCCCGCGCGGCCCGAGGCGATCCCCGCGACCCAGTCGCCGAGTCCGGGCGAGGGATGCGCCGGCGTCTTGCGCATCCCGTGCACCAAGTCGGGCATCAGATCGGAGGAACCGGTGCGCCTGGCTTGGTGCGCCGCGTCGCGGGCGCTGCGCAAGACCTGGCCCGTGACGGCGCTCAGGCCCTTGCGCCAGGCCCGGCGCAAGGAGGCGGCAGCGGACGGACGTTTCGGCATCACGCCAGCCTAACGGCTTTTGATGGCAGGCGTACGACCGCGTGTCCATCGTGTATTTGACGCGTGAAGGACACCGACGAGGGGGCAGACGACGAACCTCCCTCCGCACACCGATTGCCGCGACTCGCGGCATGATCGCCACCATGTCCCCGACGCCCTGGTCGCTCTCCGACCTCCAGCTGTCCCGCATCGACACCAAGCTCGTGCGCGAGCACGACGCGCTGTTCCTGCTCGTGTGCAGCGCCTCCTTCATCGAGAGCGGCAGCGACACCTACACCCGCAACCTGATCGAGCGTTTCGACGAGGACCCCGAGGTCGCCGTCTGGCTGCGCGATCACTGGGAGCCGGAGGAACTGCAGCATGGCGCCGCGCTGCGGGCCTACGTGGAGGAGGTGTGGCCGGGCTTCGACTGGGCGAGCGCCTACGCCGGCTTCTTCGAGGAGTATTCGCGGCTGTGCACGATGGACCAGCTGGAGCCGACACGTGGCCAGGAGATGGTGGCGCGCTGCATCGTCGAGATGGGGACGACGACGTATTACCAGGCGCTGCACGAGGCCTGCGACGAGCCGGTGCTGCGCGACCTGTTCTGGCGCATCCGCTGCGACGAGGTGCGGCATTACAAGCACTTCCTGTCCTACTTCATGAAGTACCGCGGGATCGAGGGCCTGCATCGCGGCCGCGTGCTCACCGCGCTGGTGCGGCGCGCGCTCGAGCTGCGCAAGGAGGACGCGTCGATCGCGCTGCGGCACGCGGTGAACGGACGCCTGCGCAGCGGCGCGCCGGATGGCGGCCCGGCACCGATCGCGCAGGCCGATGCGCTCGCGCGCGAAGCGATCGCACTGGTCGGCGCGCACCTGCCGATGGACCTCGCGGTGCGCATGACGCTCAAGCCGCTGATGCTGGGACCGGCGCTGCAGCGCGCGGTGGAGCGGCCGCTCGCCGCGCTCGGGCGGCGCGTGCTGCTGACCTGAGGCGGCGTCGCGTCGCGCGATTCAGATCTCCGAATCCCACGGCCGCGAGAGCCGCATCGCACCATTGATGATCCCCACCATCGAGTAGGTCTGCGGGAAGTTGCCCCACAGCTCGCCGGTGACCGGATGGGTGTCCTCGGACAGCAGGCCGAGGTGGTTGCGCGAGGCGAGCAGCGCCTCGAAGAGCTCGCGCGCCTGGCCGTAGCGGCCGATGCGGGCGAGGGCGTCGATGCGCCAGAACGCGCAGATGTTGAACGAGGTCTCGGGCTTGCCGAAATCGTCGGGCGCCTCGTAGCGGCGCATGTAGGGGCCGTCGCACAGCGTGGCCTCGAGCGCATCGACGGTCTTCACGAAGCGCGGGTCGCGTGGGTCGATGAAGCCCACCTCCGTCATCAGCAGCACGCTGGCGTCCAGGTCCTTGCCGCCGAAGCTTTCGACGAAAGCCTGGCGATGCTCGCTCCAGGCGTGGTCCAGGATCTTGCGCTTGATCAGGTCGGCCCGCTCCTGCCAGAGCGCCACGCGCTGCGGCAGGCCGAGCACCCGCGCGATCTTGGCCAGGCGATCGCAGGCGGCCCAGTTCATCAGCACCGACGAGGTGTGGACGCGGGCGCGCGTGCGCAGCTCCCACATGCTGGCGTCGGGCTTGTCGTGGATCGCGAAGGCCTGCTCGCCGGCGCGCTCCAGCAGCGCGAACTCGTCGATGCCGGCGCGCTGGTGCAGCCGGTGATCGAAGAAGGCCTGCGCCGAGCCCAGCACGATGTTGCCGTAGACGTCGTGCTGGAAGTGCTCGAAGGCCTGGTTGCCCGCGCGCACCGGGCCCATGCCGCGGTAGCCGCGCAGGTGCGGCACCAGGTACTCGGTGAGCTTGGCCTCCAGCCCGATGCCGTAGAGCGGCTGCACGTGGCCGTCCTGGGACTGGCCGATGATGTTGCGCATCCAGCGCAGGTAGTCCTCCATCGTGCCGGTCTCGGACAGGCTGTTGAGCGCGCGCACGACGAAGAAGGCATCGCGCAGCCAGCAGTAGCGGTAGTCCCAGTTGCGCTGCGTGTGGGGCGCCTCCGGCACGCTGGTCGTCATCGCGGCGACGATGGCGCCGGTCTCCTCGTAGAGGCACATCTTGAGCGTGATCGCCGCGCGGATCACCGCCTCCTGCCACTCGAGCGGGATGGCCAGGCGGCGCGTCCAGTCGCGCCAGTAGCTGATGGTCTTTTCCTCGAGCAGCCGCGCGGTGTCCTCGACGGCGCGGTCCAGCGTCTCGTCGGGGCCGAAGATGAAGCTCATCGGCATGTCCAGCGCGAAGGCGGTCTCTTCCTGGACGTAGGTGAGCGGCGCGTTGGTGGTCAGGCGGATGGTGCCTTCCGGGCCGACGAAGCGCAGGTGGTTGCTGCCGCGCGTGCGCGCCGGATGCGCCGAGCCCCACTGGATGACCGGCCGCAGGACGACGCGGATGCGCGGATGGCCCTGCAGCGGCCGCATCCGGCGCACCAGCATCATCGGCCGGTAGGGTCGGTCGTTGAGGAAGAAGCGCGGCATGAAATCGGTGATCTCGATCGCATTGCCGTGGGTGTCGTACAGCCGGGTGCGCAGGACCGCGGTGCCATGGTCGTAGGCCTGCTCGCTGCGGGCGAAGTCCTCAAGCACGACCTGGAAGGTGCCGTCCAGGCCGATGCCGTCGGGCGAGTCGATCAGTGCATGGAACACCGGATCGCCGTCGAAGCGTGGCGCGCAGCACCACACGACGCGGGCGCGGTCGTCGATCAGCGCGCTGACGGCGCAATTGCCGACGAGACCGAGTTTGAGCGAGGCGGCGTCCATCGAGTCCTCCTTCTTCGTCGTTCTGGCGATGTTGCTCGGGACGGGGTCAGGGCTCAAGGCAAAACCCGTTCCCGAGGCGGGGTGCTCGCGGGGGCGAACCGCTTCGTTGCGATGGGACGAGATGGCAACAGAATGTGGGTCTGCTCACTGCACCGCTTTGCCGCTCCATATGACCGCATCGGACCTGCGCGCCCACGCGCTCGATCAACTGAACCGCTACCTGGAGGTGCATCCGCAGGAGCGTGAGGAGCTCGGCGCGCTGATGGCGCAATTGCTGGAAGATCCTGCCGACGTCTTCGCCCGCGCCAACATGCGTGGGCACGTGACCACGAGCGGCATCGTCTACGACGCGCGCGCCGACAAGGTGCTGATGATCCACCACAAGGTCCTCGACCGCTGGCTGCAGCCGGGCGGGCATCACGAAGGCATCGATCGGCTGGACGTGTCGGCGGCGCGGGAGGTCCGGGAGGAAACCGGTGTGGAGCGCTTTGCGCCGTGTCCGGCGGGCGCGGGGGGCGATCTCCCGTTCGATGTCGAGTCGCACGCGATCCGCGCCAACCCCGCGAAGGGCGAGGGCGACCATGTCCACCACGACTTCATCTATCTTTTCGCGGCCGATTCCACGCAGCCGGTGCAGCCGGAATTGGCGGAGGTGAAGGGCGTGCGGTGGATGCCGCGCGCGGAATTCGCGACGCTGCCGAGCGCGCGCTTCGCGCGCATGAGCGAGAAGCTGCTGGCCTTGGCAACGGCCCGGAGTCCGGCGGACCTGGCGCCGTCAAGCTGAACTCCAGACGCCCGCCCGTGGCCGACGGCGGGAGCGAGTCGCAAAGGGCGGCCGCCTGTCCAGGCGCTTGCGAGGCGAGGCGAGGCGAATGCCCGCCGACTAGTCGTCGATCCAGCGCAGCGCCGCCTCGGCGATGGTGAGCCGGACTTCGCCGCCGGGCGCGAGGTCGGGGTCCTCATGCCGGCGCCACAGCGTCAGCCCCTGGCCGTTCGGGCCTTCGAGCTCGCAGGTGACACGCTGCTGCCCCGGGTAACTCGCGCGCACGGACGCGCGCAAGTGCAGCCCATCGCGGCGCGGATCCACGGGATGGGCATCGGTCGCTTCCGACAACATGAGCGCGTCCACCGGCGCGATCCAGTGGCCGCTGCCACGCCGCCAGGCGCCATCGAGCGTCCGCGCGTCCAGGCGGTTGAACAAGCCGAGGAAATCGGCGACGCGCCGATTGACCGGCGCGCGGCGCAGCTCGCGCGGCGATGCGCATTGCGCGATGACGCCGTCGACCATGACCGCGACGCGGTCGGCGATCTCGAACGCTTCCTCGCGGTCGTGGGTCACGATCACGCAGCTCTGGCCCAGCGCCCGCTGCAGCTGCCGGAACTGCCGCCGCAGCGGCAGGCGGAAATGCTCGTCGAGCGCGGAGAAGGGCTCGTCCATCAGCAGCAGCATGGGCTGCGTCGCCAGCGCCCGCGCCAGGGCCACGCGTTGCCGCTGGCCGCCCGAGAGGGCCGGCGGCAGCCGGTCGGCGAGCGCCTGCAGCTCGACCAGCGCCAGCAGTTCCTCGGCGCGGGCATCGGCCACCGCGGGCTCCTCGCCCCGGGCGAGCGGACCGAAGCGGATGTTCTCGCGCACCGTCAGGTTGGGGAACAGCGCGTAATGCTGGAAGACCATGCCGATGTCGCGTTGCTGCGGCGGCAGCGACTGCACCTGCTGCCCGCTCATCGTGAGCGTGCCGGCGTCGAGTCGCTGCAGCCCGGCGATCGCGCGCAGCAGCGTTGTCTTGCCGCAGCCCGAAGCGCCCAGCAGCGCGACCACCTCGCCGCGCGCCAGCGACAGGTCGATGCCGCGCAGCACCGGCCGGCCGCCCAGGGCCAGGCGCGCATCACGAATGGAAAGTTGGGGCATCAGGTCCATCGGCGAGAGAGTCTTGAAATGGCCACCACGACCGCGCCAACGCCGGCGAAGGTCATCACCATCAGCGCCGCGGCCTGATGACCGTTGGCGTTGCGCAGGCTGTTCATCAGGGGCTGCAGCAGTTCCAGCTGACCGCCCAGCAGCAGGTTGGCGATCGCGAATTCCATCGCGGCCGTCACCCAGGCCAGCAGGAAGGCGGCCAGCAGCGCGGGCGCCAGCATCGGCAGCAGCACGCGGCGCAGCGTGTGGCCGTCGCTGGCGCCGAGCGTGCGGCCGGCCTCGATCAGCGCTGCGGCGTGGAGCTGCGCGAGCGCCGATTGCAAGGTCTTGTGCACCAGCGGAAACAGCGTTGGCGCCACGACCGCGACGTACACCAGCGGCAGTGGCAGCCAGCCGCCCCATTGACCGACGAACAGCTCCAGCGCGCTGATCGCGATCACCACCGGCGCGATCGCGAAGGGCAGCAGCGCGAGCAGGTCCAGCAGCCGTGTGAGCCGGGCCGTGCGCGCGGTGCCGTCGACAGCATCGAGCTGCGCGGCGATGGCCGCCGGGATCGTCGCCATCGCGCCGCAGACCAGGGCGAGCGCCGCGCTGGCCAGCGCGAGCACCGCGGTCCGCAGCACCGCGCCCTGCACGCGCGGGTCGAGGGCCGCCTCGGCCATCCAGCGCAGCGTGGGCTCCTCCGGCCACCAGTGACGATCCCAGCGCGTGCTCGCGCCGTAGAGCAGCAGCGCGAGCATCGGCACCAGCACCACGATGAGCAGCGCCGCGAGCGCGAGACCCGGGAAGGTCGGGCGAAGCGATCGCAGCCGTGGGCGCGAGGGCGCGCGATCCGGCGAGTGCCCGGGTGCCGCGGCGCTCATGCCGATCCTCCGGGCACGGCTGGGCGTGAGGGATCGCCGGGCGCGCGGCGCAGGTGGGCGGCGATGCCGCGCGTGAGCCCGATCACGACGGCCAGCATCGCGAAGAGCAGCAGCGCGAGCAGCGCGGACAACTCCGGCTGCGCGAAGATGTCGCCGCTGACCAGCGCGGCGATGCGCACCGCCAGCACATGCGCCGCCGTGCCGCTGAGCGCGAAGGGCGTGGCGAAGGCCGCGGCCGCGTTGGCGAAGAGCAGCCCGAAGACCTCGACCAGGCTGGGCAGCAGCAGCGGCAGGCCGACCCGCCGCCAGTACATCGCCGGGCTGGCGCCCAGGGTGGACGCCGCGTCGGCCAATGTCGCGTCGAGCATCCGCACCGGCGCGACGAGCAGCAGGGCCGCCAGCGGTGCCTGGAAGCAGACGTAGGCGAGCAGCAGCCCGCCCAGTCCCTGCAGGTCGATCCAGGGCGACAGCCCCAGCGCCTGCAACGAGCCGGTCACCACGCCCTGCGCGC